>JBQTIJ010000117.1:0-1947 GCA_052388255.1 Phycisphaerales bacterium | reverse complement strand
TCACCGGCAACGTGCTGTCCGGGCCTGTGTGGGTGCCCCACGCCGCCCGCAACCCCGACCTGCGGGCCGGGGGGTGCGGGGCAGCGGTGTCAGAGGTTCCCGCGACGCTCCTGCTCGAGTTCAAGCGCCTCAAAGAGTGCCTTGAAGTTCCCCTTGCCGAAGGACTGGCTCCCGCGCCGGCAGATAATCTCAAAGAACAGCGTGGGCCGGTCCTGCAGCGGCTTGGTGAACAGTTGGAGCAGGTACCCTTCGTCGTCCGCATCGACCAAGACGCCGAGTTTCTTGACCGCCTCGTGGTCCTCGCGCACCGGCTGGTGCCCGTGCTGGGTGAGCATCCCGTCCACGCGCTTCCACACGAGGTCGTAGTACGCATCCGGGAGCGTGAGGAACTCGACATTCCGCCGCCGCAGCTCAGCGATCGAGTGCAGCTCGTCGTCGGTCCGAAGAGCGAGGTGCTGAACCCCCGCAGTGTTCTTGTGCCAATCGAGGTATTCCTCGATCTGCGACTTCTTCTTCCCCTCCGCGGGTTCATTGATCGGCATCTTGATCAGGTTGTTGCCGCTCGCCATCACCTTGGACATCAAGGCCGAATACTCGGTGCTGATGTCCTTGTCGTCAAAGTGCTTGAACATGCTGAACTCGAGCACATTCTCGTACCACCGCACCCAGTGGTTCATCTTCCCGAGCTCCACATTGCCCACAAGGTGATCAACATACTTGAGCCCGCAGGGATGCTCCCGGTTGTAGCGGTTGATCGCCGTGTCGGGCAGCTTGCGGAACCCCGGCATGAAGCCCGGTGCCTGGTCCTGCTTCACGCTCGTCAGTTCGTACGCACCGGAGCGCGACACAAAGGAGTGCTGTACCCGCCCGTACGTCTTGATCCCCGCCGTGGTCACCGTTCCGTGCCCGTCGCGCACGGTCCGCGGCTCATAGGCCGGCTGGGCCCCGTTCTTGACGGCCCGCTCAAAGGCCTTCTCCGCGTCAAACACCGTGAAGGCGACGTCCTTGACCCCGTCTCCATAGAGCAGCACGTCATGGCTCGCCTGGTGTTCGCTCGTCAACCCGGTCGTCAGTATGAAGCGGATGTTCCCCTGCGTGAGCAGGTAGGTCGCCGCTTCCCGGCATCCGGTGGTCAAGTCCTGCACCTGCTCAACCTGAAAGCCAAAGCAGTGCGCGTAGTACATCGCCGCCTGCTTGGCATTGCCCACATAGAACCGCACATGATCGACATCGATCAGTTGCAGCGGGTCAGCGTTCTTGAGCGCGGCAGCGGTCGGACGGACAGGGGCGGTAGTCATAGCCGGAAAGTGTATGAGCCCCCCTCCGCCCCCGGTCCGCCGGGTCATGACAGGTGTTCACCCGATAGTCCGGCAGCGCGACCATGGTCCGGCAGTTCTCGGTATCATCCCCCAGCCATGTCCACACCGCTCCGCATTGGCGAGACCGCACCGGACTTTGAAAGGCCAAGTCAGGATGGCCGACCCTTCCGCCTCTCCTCGACGAGGGGGCGAGCGGCAGTCATCTTCTTTTACCCCAAGGACTACACCCCCGCCTGCACCGCGCAGGCGTGTTCCTTTCGCGACTCTTTCAAGGCCTTCGCCGATGCCGGCGCGGTCGTCATCGGCGTCTCAAACGGCGCACCCAAGTCCCACGGGGCTTTCGCGGCCCGCCACGGCCTGCCCTTCCTCCTCGTCGCCGATGACGGCTCCATCCGCAAGTCCTGGGGTGTCCCCCGTTCCCTCTTCATCTTCCCAGGGCGGGTGACCTACGTCCTCGACCGTGAGGGGGTCGTACGCCATATCTATCGCTCGCAGATGCACGTCCATGGCCACGTGCGGACCTCCCTTGAAGTGGTCGAGCGGCTTTCCGGCATCGCCGCCCCCGGCGTCCGGGTCTGAGCCGGAAAGGGGGACCCGGCATCCATCCTGTCCCCCCGTTATGATGCAC
>JBQTIJ010000116.1:0-10598 GCA_052388255.1 Phycisphaerales bacterium | reverse complement strand
AGGTCATCTTCGAGGAGTTCAAGGGCTCAGGCAACATGGAGCTCATCCTCGACCGCAAGATCGCCGAGCGGCGGCTCTTCCCGGCCATCAACCTTGCCGAAAGCGGTACCCGCAAGGAACACCTTCTGCTCGAGGCGGCGGAGGCCAAGACCATGACGGCCCTGCGCCGCCAGCTCCTCGCGATGCCGCCGCACCTGCAGATCGAGCGGCTGATCCAGGCCCTTCGGCGGTTTTCCTCCAACACCATCATGGTCGGTGCGGTCGGCGGCCAGCCCCAATGAGCCCCGCGCCCGGGCCGTGCGATCTGCCTGTCGAAGCTACGCTGATTGCTTCCTTTCATCGGAGTATCCCCATGTCGATCCGGAGCTCGGTCGTGCGCGTTGTGGTCCTCTGCCTTGCTGTGCTCGGCGCGGGGCTGATCGCGCGAACCGCTCAGGCGGAGGTGAAGTTCGAGATGATCGAGTACATGCACGCCGGCCAGACACTCCAGGGCATTCTCGCAGTTGACGACGCTATCAAGGGGAAGCGCCCCGGCATCCTGCTCTGTCACGAGTGGTGGGGGTGCAACGACAACATGAAGGAGAAGGCCGGCAAGCTCGCCAAGGAGGGGTACATCGCCTTCGCGCTTGATATGTACGGCAAGGGCAATGTGACGACCGACCCCAAGCAGGCGAGCGCCTGGCTCGGAACCACCTTTGCCGACCCGGCCGCGATGCGGGCCCGGGCCGGCGCGGGGCTCAAGATTCTGACCGACCACGCGCTCTGCGACGCATCGCGTGTCGCCGCCACTGGCTATTGCATGGGTGGCACCGTGGCCCTTGAACTCGCGCGCACGGGGGCGACGCTCAAGGCCGTGGTCTGCTTCCACACCAGTAACCTCTCGGCGAAAGTGCCCGCCGACAACGCGAAGATCAAGGCCAGAGTCCTCGTCTGCAACGGCGCGGATGATGAATTCATCAAGGCCGATGAGAAGGCGACTTTCATGAAGCAGATGAAGGACGCCGGTATCGACCACCAGTTCATCGAATACGGCGGCGCGGTCCATGCCTTCACCAACGCCAAGGCCGATTCGTTCAAGATCCCCAGCGTGGGGTACAACAAGAACGCCGATGAGCGGTCGTGGAAGGCGATGAAGGCGCTGTTTGACGAATCGTTCTGAGGCGTCGGCACCCCGAGTTGGCCACCGGTGTCAATGCACGCCCGAGGCCGCCAGCCACCGCTCGGCATCGAGGGCCGCCATGCACCCCATGCCCGCGGCCGTGACGGCCTGGCGGTAGTGCTCGTCCGCCACATCGCCAGCGGCGAAGACCCCGTGGATGTTGGTCGCGCTTGAGCGGGTCCGCAACTGCACGTAGCCCTTGGACGTCAGTTCCACGCCACTGTCGCGGAGGAAACGCGTTGCGGGGGTGTGGCCGATGGCGATAAAGAGCCCGCGGCAGGCCTGCGTGCTTCGGGCCCCGCTCAGCGTGTCTTCGAGCGTCACGCCCTCGATCGATTCCTTGCCCAGCACATCGACCACCTGCTTGTTCCAAAGCACCCGCGCGTTGGCGCGCGCGAGGAAGCGCTCCTGCATGATCTTGCTGGCACGGAAGGAATCGCGCCGGTGGACGATGAGGACCTCCTTGGCGAACTTCGTCAGATAGGAGGCCTCCTCCATCGCCGTATCGCCGCCACCGACCACGCAGAGTGTCTGGTTACGGAAGGGGGGCAAGGCCCCGTCGCAGACGGCGCACGCGCTCACGCCGCCCCCCGAGCGGGCCAGCCGCATCTCGTTCTCGAGCCCGATCCAGTTGGCCACTGCGCCGGTCGCGATGATCACCGCGTGGGCCCTGACGGTTCCTGTCGCGGTCTTGCCGTCGTTGCTCGTTGTCAGTTCAAAGGGGCGCTTGCCAAAGTCGCAGCGGATGATGTCCTCGCCGATCACCTTGGTGCCGAAGCGTTCGGCCTGGGCCTGGAAGTCCTCCATCATCTTGGGGCCGGTGACGCCATGCGGAAAGCCGGGGTAGTTCTCAACCTCGGTTGTCAACATGAGCTGCCCGCCCGGGAGGACGGGCCCGGGGTCCTGCTTGGGGACGCCGCTGTAGACCACGGGCGACAACTGGGCCCGGGCCGCGTAGATCGCCGCCGTCCAGCCCGATGGGCCGGAGCCGATGATCACCACCCTGTGCGTCGAATGCTCGGTATCGCTCATGGACAATCGCCCTCAGCGTGGTACGTTCGACAGACCGGATCGGGTCGCTGTTCGATGCCGGTTGTCCTTGATGTGTCAGGTCAGAATGCGGCCGCCGCGATGCCCTTCAACCGGCCTTTGCATGGCCCATGCCGCTCAGGGGAGTTTCTGGTCGGCGGCAAGCTTCTCTCGATAGAGCGAGAGCACCGGCGGCCAGATGAGATAGTCGCCGCGTTCGTCGGTCACCATCTGCGTGGCGCGGGCGCAGCGCGTGTCGTTCAGGTCCGGGCCGCGGCTGTAGAGGACAAAGAGGTCTTCCTGGAAGAGTTTCTCGAAGGGGTCCTTCTCGCCGGGGACGAAGACGCGGATGGCGTAGGGCTTCTTGTCGGCCCCGCGCAAGGTGGTGTCGCGCACGGGGATGAGGTAGAGGTAGGGGAGCTTGGCGGTGCTGAAGGGATCAAGATCGATCGCGTCGCCATCGCGCGGGTCCACGATGCGGGGGCGGATCGAGGCGAAATCCGGCGCGAGGTTCTTGGTGGCCGCGAAGAGGCCCACGTGGGCGAGCGACATGCGCGTGCCGCCGAGCTCCACCTCCAGCCGGCGCCGGAGCTCGAAGAGTTCAGAGATGTCGCCGAGCAGCGCATCAAGCGCTGCGAACTTCACCTTGTCCAGCCGCTTGTAGTCGCTGGCGAGCTTGAGCTTGATGTCCCAGGGGCTGAGCTCCCAGCGCGTGGCCCAGTCGTTGTACACGTTCTCGGCCTGCATCCTGCTCAAACGCTCACCTTCATGGGCCGCGGCCACCGCGTCCCACTTGGCGATCTCCGTGAAGAGCCGGAGCGGGCGCTTCTTGGCGCCGAGACTCGCGAGCGTCGAGGCGAAGGCCGGGCCTGGCCCGCCGCCGGGCAGAAAGATGCGGCTGACGACCTGAAGACTCGCGAGTTTCTCGGCCTCCGGGAGTTTCAGCCGGTCGAGCCCCATCAAACTGTTCTTGTCCTTGAGGCGCCGCACCACGTTCTTCATCTGGTCCGCCGTGAGCGTGGTGGGCCCCGGGCGGGTGGTGAGAAAGGCCACATCGCGCATGCGCTCAAGGCCGAGCAGCATGGCTTCGAAGGCCCACTTCTGCTCCTCATAGAAGCGGCGATCGACCATCTGGCGGCCAAACTGCACCCATCGAACGAGGAGGTCAATCGCGTCGCCGGGCTTGCCCTCATTTGCCAGTCGGGTGACCTCGATGTGCACCAGACACTCCATCTTCTGGAGCGCGGGCATGTACAGGATCCGGGCCCGCGAGAGTGTCGGCTCGCCGTCGCCGAGATCGGTGTACATCTTGATCGCGAACATGTCCGGATCGACATCCTGGGCCCCGTAGGGCTGGCCGAACCCGAACTGCTTCCGCCAATCGGCCTTCGGGTCATCGGTGGTGACCTTCCGCAGGCCCGCGATGACCTCCGCCTGTGTTTCCGCCTTCGCCCATTCCACCGCCGCCGCAAAGTTCGGGCTCGTTGATGGCATCATCGCCGCGGCGCTCGGGCGAGCGACCGTTGTCGGTGGATCGGTCATCTTCGCGAGCAGGGGCAGAAGCACGGTGTCAGACCGCTTGTCCGCAGCGATCTGCTTGAACGGGGCATTGGCCTTATCGATGTACTCATCCGCCCGCGCCGCAGAGAGCACGCAGGCGAGCGCCGCCGCGGCACAGGCGGCCAGGCGCGCCAGGGGCGCGAGTCGAAAAGCGGCGGGCACGGCGAGGGTGTGGTTCGTCGTCATGGCTGCGTTCTGTACGTTCAAGGACCGGTCCCCGTTGCGGATTCCTCAGGGCCCGGATGGTAGCCGAAAATCCCCCCTTCGCCCGCCCGAGGGGCGACCGGTTTCCGCCTGCTTCGCACCGTCGTGTACACTCCGCGCCTTGCCCGCCCGCCCCCGCAAACCTGTCGGTCGTCGCGCTCCTTCAGATACCCGCGTTCGCGGCAGTGCGGGCGCGGAATCACCCGGTCATCGGGCGAACGCCGTCGCTCGCTCTGGGGGTGGCGAAGGGGTCACCCATGTGGCTCTGCTTCGCGGCATCAATGTCGGGGGCAAGAACCGACTGGCAATGGCCGACCTGGCCAAGTGCTTCGAGGCGGCGGGTGCGGCAAACGTGCGGACCTTCATCCAAAGCGGGAACGTGGTCTTTGCTGCGTCGTCGGAAGCCGCGGGAGTGGGGATCGCTCAGGCCGCCTCCGCCGGGTTGCTGCGGGTCCATGGCCTTCGCGTGCCGATCATCACGCGGACGGCCGCGGCGATGGCCAGGATCATCAACGCCTCGCCCTTGGCCGTGCCTGCGATGCCGGAGGAGCAACGGTTCATCGCCTTTCTCGCGTCAACCCCGACCCCAGCCGCGGCGGCAGCCCTGGCACCGGCCCGCTCGCCGGGCGACACGTTCGTGCTGATCGGAGCGGACCTGCACCTTCGCATCACGACCAGCGCGGCCCGCACGAAACTGACGACGGCGTACTTTGACAGTACGCTGGCGACGACCGCAACGATGCGCAACTGGCGAACGGTGGCGGCGCTGGCGGATTTGGCGGGGGGATGAGTGGGGCGGCGGGGTTCTGGGTTGGGAGGCGATTCGCTGGCTGGCCGTTGCCTGCCCGGGAAACGCACCCTAAACTCGCCCCTTGCCCGTGGCTCAGAGGGCGATGCGGAAAAACTGATGTGTGTGTATTCGGGGTGTAGCGCAGCTTGGTAGCGCGTTTGACTGGGGGTCAAAAGGTCGTGGGTTCAAATCCCGCCACCCCGATTTAGATACAAACACCCACGAGGCCGCGCTCGCGGGTGTTTGTGCTCTTTGCGATACTCTCTGGATTGGCTGCGGAAGCGAGGTACATCTCGCCCAAGGCGCCGCGACCGAGCTGTCGCGTGACTTGAGAGGTGCCGATGCAGTCGCTCATCGCCTGGAATCCTGGCGGCTGCCGGGGCCAGCGACTTTGCGGATGCGATCAAAGAAGTTGGTGACGATCCGGATTTCGTTGCGGATCGCTTTTTCCCCGTTCTCGACCGCCAGTACCCGCGATTCGTCGGGCGACAGGCTGAATGTAGACCCGCGGCCCAGCGTCGGACCCTTGAACACACGCTCGGGCTCGCCCTTCGGTCGTCCGTCCGCCATCTGGATGCGCATGATCGATCGTCCCACGCGGTAATAGAGGGAGGTACCCAGTGGGCCCCACTTGGGGTCTTTGCCGCCGCCGGTGGAGACCTGCACGGGTTGTTCGTCGCCCGAAGATCGGATCACGTAGATCTCATCCCGACCGGAGATGTCGGATTGGTACGCCACCCAGCGGCCGTCGGTCGAGAAAGCCCCCGCGCTCTCGTCGTACCGCGTCTTCACAAGGGGTATGGCAGTGCTTCCCGGCCCAATGATCAGGATGTTGTTCCCCGCATCCAATGTACGTTCTGCGACGCAGAGGAGGCCATCGGGGCTGACCGAAGTAACATGCGTGCTGTTCTCGCCGGTATAGACGAGTTCGGGACTCCCTGTTCCGCTGGACGCGACCGACCAGACGGCCCATCGATCCTTCCGGTTGGAGCTGAAAAAAACGCGGGATCCATCGGGCGACCAGATCGGCGACAGGTTGTTGCCCTGATCAAACGTGATCCTGCGTGGGAGGCCTCTCTTGAGGTCGATCACTGCGATGTCACCGCCGCCGCCCACAAGGGCCTGGGTACCGTCCGGCGAGATCGCGACATTGCCGCCAACTCGAAATCCTGACGCATCATTCCCGCCCATCACATTCTCGACCGCGCCTTTGGCGTCGACCCAGACAAGGCGCGGATTGGAGGAGTCGGCAGGCACATACGCCAGCGTTCCATCGTCAGACACATCGAACACGCACCGGGTCGCGCCACCCAGGTGAGCAACGGAGGTGAGAACCTGGTTGCGCTCGATACCATCGAAATTGCCACCGGTCTCGGGGTTGAAGGGGACAGCGATCAGTGTGCCCCAACTCTCCAAGATGAGGTGCCCCGAGGCGATCCACCGGGCTGGTGGTACGAAAGTGAGGTTCGGAGTTTTCGTGATTTCAAGCACGGCCCCGCTCTGCGCGTCGGCGATGCGTGCCCCACCAATGTTGCTGTCGCCCCATGAGGTGAGCAGAATCTTATTGGTGCCGGGAATCTGCTGCGGCCAGACATGGGCATAGGTCCCGGGTATGGCGGCGAGATTAGTGATTGCGACCGGCGTTCCGCCCCCGAGCGGGATGCGCCAGAGCGGTGAATCAACACCAGTCGAGTAGACGATCGAACCATCGTCCAGCGCGCAAGCACTCATCATGGAGGGGGTCTTGAAAACCATGGTGGGACTGCCGCCATCGACGGGGGCTCGGCGCAGGCCTTCGCGATTCGCGAAAAGAACAGATCGGTTGTCCGGCGTGAACGCGGGATTGCTCGCATCGCGTGAGTCGGGAACCTTGATGAACTCGAAGCGATCCAACTCGCGGATGTAGAGTTGAGACTCTCCGGCCTCATCCTCGGTACAGAACGAGATGCGTTCGCCGTTACGTGAGATGGCGATCGAACCAACAACCTCGTGCCCCTTCGGCATCGGGATGGCCAGTTCGATCGTGGGGCTCGGTCGCGTCGCAGACGTTGCCGGACGCGATGCAATCCATATCCATCCGCCGGAAGCGATCGTGAGTAGGACGGTTGCGGCGATCAACCATGGTCGCAACGTCGTGCCGCTGTGACCAGTCGTCGCCATCCACTCGTGCCCGGTTATCGCCCTGTCGAGTTCGAGCCGTGCATCCCCGATGTCGTGCAGGCGGTTCTTGCGGTCCTTGGCGAGGCAGTTGGTGAGTAGATCGCGCACGCGACGTGGCGTCCCCGCCGGCAGCAGCCCGAGGTCCGTGTCCTTGTGCAACGTCGCCCCGATCGCATCGGCGACCGTCTCGCCCTGGAAGGGCATCGCGCCGGTGAGCATCTCGTACAGCACGCACCCAAAGGAGAAGATGTCGGAGCGCTTGTCGACGGGCTTGCCGCGGGCCTGCTCGGGGGACATATAGCCCGCGGTGCCCATGATCGCGCCGGGGATTGTGGGAGAGTGACGCGCGGGCGAGGTGACGGTTGGCGAGTGCGGCCCTGCGGCAGCGTTTGTCGAGGATGGCGAACCGTCGGCAGTGCGTGCCAGCCCGAAGTCGAGGACTTTGACGGCGTCCTCCGAAGTGACCATGACGTTGCCGGGCTTGAGGTCGCGGTGGATGATGCCCTTCTCGTGCGCGGCTTCGAGGGCCTCGGCGATCTGCTTGGCGAGCGAGAGCGAATCGGCGACCGAGATCGGTCCTGCGGCCAGACGATCCGCGAGCGTCTCGCCTTCGATGTACTCCAAGACCAGATACTGCTGGCCGTCGGCTTGTTCGAGCCCGTGAATGCCGCCGACGTTGGGGTGGTTGAGCGCGGCGAGCACCTTGGCTTCGCGTTGGAAGCGGGCGAGGCGATCGGGGTCTGCCGCGAGGTCGGCGGGCAGGGCCTTGATGGCGACCTGCCGGTCGAGTCTGGTGTCCGTGGCGAGGTACACCAAGCCCATGCCGCCACGACCGAGTTCGCGCTGGATCTGGAATGGACCGATGGTGGCGGGGTGCATGAGCGGGGAGTGTACCGATCAGAATGGTCACAGCGCCCAGCCGGACTCTTCCGAAGCCAGCAAGCGGCGTGTGCGGGTTGCCCAGACTCTCACGCCCTCCAAGAAGAGTTCTATTCGGTGTACTGCCACCCCGGTGCTGGTTGACCAAACGCCAGCCGGCCTCTGGCCTGCGGGCGCTGTCGGTTCGGACTTCGTGAGCCACGCGACCTGGGCCTTTCGACGCGCGATCAGCCGGGGCCCACTCTTGAAGGGCCGGGTCCCATACATCAGGAATCTTTCGAAATCGTGAGGTCCTGCACGCTGCGGCGTCGCCTGAGGGTCAGAGATCGGGCTCGCGTAGCCATCGTGTGGTCTGGGCGGGCTTGGATTCGATTCAAAGAGTGGAGCTGTGCCATGCGTATCCGTGCGTGCGTTTCGCCCATCCGTGTCGTTCGTCTGACCCCCGCCATGTGCCTCGCGGCTGCTGCCGGAATGCTGGCGGCGGCCTCGGGAGTATCGGCCCAGTCCATCACGAGCATCGGCCTGCCGCAGGGTGGCTCTTTCTCGGGGGCATCCGCCGTGAGCGCCAATGGCTCCGTGGTCGCGGCCAACGTTGACATGTCGAGTGCTTACCGCTGGACGTCCTCCGGGCTTGTCAGCATCGGCTTGCCCCCCGATGCGTTCGCGGCTTCGGCGGAGGACATCAGCTCCGACGGATCGGTGATCGTCGGCGGCCTCTTCTTTATCGTCCCCGAGGAGACGGCCCGAGCTCATCGCTGGACTTCCGCCGGCGGTTTTCAGGACCTGGGCGTGCTGCCTGGCGGTATCGCTTCTTTTGCCAGCGGCGTCAGCGGAGACGGCAACATCGTGACGGGCGGCTCGTTTGACGCGGATTTCAACATCGCCGCGTTCCGCTGGACCAGCACCAACGGCATGCAGTCCATCGGCACACTGCCCGGCGGCATGAGCTCTGAAGGTCGCAAGGTCAGCCGCGACGGCGGCACGATCATCGGCATCGCTGGCACACCCGAGGGCGACCGCGCTTTCGCATGGACCGAGTCCGGCGGCATGCAGAATCTCGGCCTGCTCTCACCCGGCGATGGTGCGTCGAGCGCGTGGGGCGTGAGCGCTGACGGCACTGTTGTCGCGGGGTCCAGCGGTGGCAACGCCACGATCTGGACCAACGGCATCGCGCAGAACATCGGCATGCTCCCCGGTGCGAGCAACGCGATTGCGTTCACCATGAGCGACGATGGCTCTCTCGTCGGCGGCTATAGCTTCTTCGGCTTCGAAGCGACGGCCACGCTCTGGTCGCAGGCGCTCGGCACCGTCGATCTCAACACCTATCTCCCGACGCTCGGCGTCGACCTCACGGGTTGGGAGCTGGATTACACGCGTGATATCTCCTCCGATGGCACCACCATCGTCGGCGAGGGGCTGTTCAACGGCGAGCCCCGCGGCTGGGTGGTCACGATCCCTGCGCCGGGCGCGACGGCGATGCTGGGGTTGGGCGGGCTGATGGCGGTGCGTCGGCGGCGGCGATGATCGGGCTTTGAACGAACACGCGCGCAGCGACCTCCGCGACCTCGGCACGCACGGCCGGGGTCGCGGTTTTGTCGCAACGGCGCATTGACGGGCTGCAAAGCCGCCGCCCCTTCCCCCTTGACCCCGATTAGGATCTGGGAGATGTCTTCAAACGAACCATCATCGGGAGATCTTCCACAGACTCAGCCGTCCGCCGCCACCCCTCAAGACGCCACCATCCTCATGGTCGCGGCGGCAAATGGGGACAAAGCGGCTGCCGATCGCCTCTTGCCGCTTGTCTATGCGCAACTGCGCAGTGCGGCCCAACTGAGTCTGGCGGGGGAGCGAGGTGGGGGGGCGGGGCACACGCTCTCGGCGACGGCGATCGTGCACGAGGCGTACATCAAACTGGCGGGACCGCGCGAGGTGCCGTGGGCGGGGCGCGGGCACTTTTATGCCGCCGCGGCGGAAGCGATACGGCAGATCCTGCTCGATCATGCCAAGGGCCGCATGCGGCTCAAGCGTGGGGGTGGCGGAGGTGGCGGTGAGGCCGCGCGACGACAGCCCGCGAGCGACTTCGAGGATGTCGCCGCGTTGTCGCAGCAGGAGCCCGAAGAAATCGTGAGGTTCGATGACCTGGTCCGTCGCTTGGAGACTGAGGCCCCCGACGGCGCGGCCATCGTGCGGCTGCGGTTCTTCGCGGGTCTGAGCATCGAGCAGACGGCCCAGGTGCTGGGGCTCTCGACGAGCACGGTGGATCGACGCTGGGCGTTCGCGCGGGCGTGGCTGTTTCAACGCTTGCACGAGCAGGCATGAAGGAATGACATCATGGCCGGGAAGTTGCAAGAGATCTTTGAGCATGTGATCGACCTCGAGCGGGCCCAGCGCGAGGGGTACCTCGCCAGCGCGTGCGGCGACAACGCGGCGTTACGCAAGGAAATCGAGGCGCTGCTTCGCGCGCATGATGGCGCGGCGAAGTTCCTGGCCTCGCCCACGGCGGACTCCGCGGCTGCTGTCGGCACGGCCGCGCCCATCCGTGAAGGCCCGGGCACGCGGATCGGGCCCTACAAGATCTTGCAACTCATCGGCGAGGGTGGGTTTGGCTCGGTCTTCATGGCGGAGCAGGAACGGCCTGTCCAGCGCAAGGTGGCGCTGAAGATCATCAAGCTGGGGATGGACACGCATCAGGTCGTGGCCCGCTTCGAACAGGAGCGGCAGGCCCTGGCGATGATGGACCATCCCAACATCGCTCGGGTGCTGGATGCGGGGGCGACCGAGACGGGGCGGCCGTTCTTCGTGATGGAGCTCGTCAAG
>JBQTIJ010000115.1:0-25024 GCA_052388255.1 Phycisphaerales bacterium | reverse complement strand
GCGGGCTACGGCCGTACACATCGGTCGTCTCCCGCTCCCGGTGGCCCTTCTGCTCGCCGACAGCGACCCTGCCGCGCTCAGCCGGGCAACGCGCCTGCCCCGGAGCGTTGAGAACCTCCGCGAGTTGCCCGCGCTGCGGCGCGTGCTGCGGGGCGAGGTCCCGCTCCTTCGCGAACCGGTGGTGCAGCTTGGCGACGGCCGCGTGGTGCGCCTTCGTGCCATGGACGCGCGCGACAATCGCCTGCTGCTCTCGTGCATCACCGAACAACTCGCCCGCCCTTCCGCCCCCCGCCGTTCAGAACCGGCTCAGCGGTGAGCGATCCGCCGCAGGGCGTGCCCCAAGGATGGCCCGCGCCACCAGAAGATCCGTCGGGAGCGTGACCTTGATGTTCCGGGCATCCCCCGGGACCATGACCACGGGCTCACCCAACCGCTCAACAAGCTGTGCATCGTCGGTGCTGGCAAGGTCCTTCTGGGCATACGCCCGGCGGAGAACGTCCGCGCGGAAGATCTGCGGCGTCTGCACGGCAAAGAGCCCGCGCCGATCGACTGTCTCCTTCACCCCATGGAGCGTCGGGCCCGCCGTCGCCTCGGTCCCGAGGATCGCCGCGAGCGGGTCCGCATGCTCGGCCGCGAGCGGGCCATCGCTGCCACGCTTGAGGGTGTCGGCCACCGGGAGCGCGGGGATCACCGCGCCATGCCGGGCCGCCACCGCGAGCATGCGCTCCACAAACTCGACGGTGATACACGGGCGGGCCGCGTCGTGCACCGCCACGTGCGTCGCCTCCGCCGGCACCAGCGCGAGCGCGTTGCGGACCGTCTCGTAGCGGTGAGTCTTGCCGCCCTCACAGAGCCGGACACCAAGGAGCCCAAGCTTGTCGGCATGCCGCCGGCGAAACTCCGCCATCGCCTCCGCATCGTGCGGACCCGCCACCACGATCGTCCGCACCACATCCACCTTGGTGAAGACCTCGACCGTCCGGTGCAGCAGCGGCCGCCCACCGATCTCCTCCTCCAACTTGGAGCGCCCTGCCTCCAGCCCCTGCTCGGCCTTGGCCGCCGCGATGTACCTCTGCGATGCCCCCGCGGCGGGGATGATGACGGCAACGTTCATATCAAGATGGTACAGCCGCGCTGGGGCTCACGAGCCCGGGTTCGCCGGGCCTGGTGCACGCGCAATCCGCATGCGGACGCTCGCCCCGGTTATCGCTCCGCCCCGGCACCCGCATACACCGCCGCCCTTTCCCGGGCCGCACGCGGGGCGCTCTGACCCGCTCACACACTGGCCGATCGGGTGCCCGCATCGCACCTTCCTCCCATCGAGCCGGCGAATCCCTCGCCCGGCCCATCGCCCGGCCCATCGCCCGAAGGGAGTCCGAGACATGAACCGCATCACGCTTCTCACGCTTGCCGCTTCGATTGGTTGCGCCTCACTCGCCCACGCCGACACCATCTCCATGAACTACACAGGCCAGGGCAAGGGCTCGAGCACCAAGATCCACTTCGGCAACGCCGTCATCACCGCCTTCACCGGCCAGCTCAAGCACACGCTCTCAAACGGCACCGGTGCCGCCGCCCTGCTGAACGGCCAGCGGACCACCTTCTGCGTGGACCTTGCCCAGGTGGTCTCGCAGCAGAGCAACACCTTCGACGTCGTCGCGCCCTCGGTCGTCACCAACGCCATCTCGCCCTCCCTCGGCGCCGCCCGCGCCCAGGCCCTGAACGACCTCTTCAGCACCAGCGGCGTCTCCGGACTCTCCTCGACCGCCACCAACAGCTTCGGCACCGCCTTCCAGCTCCTCGTCTGGGAGATCATCTACGACTACAACCCCACCGGCGGCCTGGCCTCCTTGAACCTGACGGTCGGCAACGTCCGCTTCACCAAGACCAACAACGAGGCCCTCTCCGACGAGATCACCACCCAGTTCGAATCGCTCAAGGCCTCCATCGGCTCCGGGAGCGCAACGCTGCCCGGGCTCTTCGCCATCCGCAACGCCGGTCAGCAGGACCAGCTCGTCTTTGACGTGAACCGCGTCCCCGCCCCCGGCGCCGCGGCCCTGCTTGGCCTCTCCGGTCTTCTCCTCGCCCGCCGTCGGCGCTCAGCCACCTGACGCGCGACACCCTCGCGATGCTCAACCTTCGACGGTTGCCAGGGCTTGGAATACCCCGCGGCCGGCTTCGCTCCACCACCTCGGAGCGTCGCCGGCCGCGGCGGTTTTTGGGCCCCGCTGAGCCCCCCTCCCGCCCGGCACTACCATCGGTCCACGCATGTCAGGACCGGCTCTACACCCAGAGAACCAGGACCCCTCCGCGCCCTCTGCGAGCGCCGATATCGCGTCCTCATCGGGAACCGCCACCAACCCCGCAGCGCCCCGGGCCTTCGCCTCGCGCCTTCTGACTCAGGTCCTTGGCTTGGTGCTCCTCACCGCGCTCATCGTGTTACTCGCCACGGTCGTCCTTCCGGTGGTCGTCATCCTGCTGATCATCGCCGCGCTGGCGATCGTCTTCCTCATCGGCCGGGCGTCCTTCGTGGATCTCCTTGCCCGCTGGCGCGACCCTGCCCGGGCCCGCCGCAATGTCACGGTGCGCCCGCCCACAGACCCTGAACCCTGAAAGCCGCTCACGCCAGCGCGGCGCACCGCTCGACCTCGCGACCCCACGACGCCACCAGCGCTCGCGCCACCGGGCCGACGCCCCCCGCACCGATCGCCTTCCCCTCGACGCGCGTGACCGGCAGCACGCCCCAACTGCTGTTGGTCAGCATCACCTCGTCAGCGCCCAAAAGGTCATCGATGGTGCATGCACGCTTCTCGTGGACCGCCCCCTCGCCCGCCGCGCTCTCGAGGGCCCAGCCACGCGTCACGCCCGGGCGCACAGCGCTCGGCCCGCCTGCGGACTCCTCACCTCGTGCAGTCGGCGTCAGCACCTTGCCGCCCCGCACCAGCAGCACATTGCTCACGCACCCGCCCACAAGGTGATTACCGACCGAAAACACCAGGGCCTCGGCCGCCCCCTTCGCCCCCGCCCCTTGCAGTTCGCGGAGCCGCCACCAGTAGTTGAGCGTCTTGTGCCCCTCGTCGGGGTTCATCGGATTCGCCCGCGCCGTCGCCACCGTCACCAGCACACCCTGCTCGAGCATTCCCGGCGGATACGCCGTCGCAGGTTGCGCCACGATCAACACCGTCGGGTCATGGGCCGCCCCCCCTCGTCCACCCCGCGCCAGCATGTTCAGATCACCCCCGGTGACCGTCACCCGCACCCGCGCCCGTGCCAGGCCGGATCGCGCCACCGTCGCCAGCACCGCATCCCCGAGCGGTCCATCCCGCAGGTCGTTGCTCAGCCCCAGTTCGCGCGCGCTCGAGACCAGCCGCGCAAGGTGCTCTTCAAGGTGCAGAGCCCAGGGCCGCGTCCCCCCTTCACCGGCGCACCCGGCGAGCACCGTTTCAAAGAGGCCGACCCCGTGCTGCACGCCCGCATCAAGGGCCGAAAGCACCGGCCCCCCGGCCGTGCCGTCGAGCGTCGTGAACACACCGTTGAGAAAGACCGCCGTCATGACCCCGATTGTTGCTCGCCTCGCGCCCGTCGCAAGCCCTTGTACCACTCGACCGTGGCGCGGAACCCTTCTTCAAGCCCGATGCGGGCGCTCCACCCGAGCCGTTCACGGGCCCGTTCAACGCTCAGGCATCGGCGCGAGACACCGTCGCCCTTGCTCGCGTCCCAGATAATCTGGCCCTTGTACCCCGTGAACTCCGCGATCATCTCCGCCAGCGCACGAATGCTCACCTCTCGGCCCCCGGAGATATTCACCGGGCTCGCATCGTCCACTCCCTCGACACACCGCACCACACCCTCGGCCGCGTCGTCCACATGCACAAAGTCGCGCGTCGGTGCGCCCGTCCCCCAACACACCACCTCCGGCACCCTGCGCTCGGCCGCGTCCACAAACCGCCGGATCATCGCCCCCGCCACATGGCTCCGTGACTCATCCTCCACGTTGTCCCCCGAGCCATAGAGATTCACGAGCACCGGCATCACGCTCCGCAGCCCATGCTCAGCCCGAAAGGCCCGCATTCCCTGAAGAACCGCGAGTTTCCCCACGCCGTACGCCGCGATCTCGGGGTCCGGCAACCCGCCAAAGAGCGAATCTTCCTGATAAGGCAGCGGCGCCCGGGCCGGGTAACTCGTCATGCTTCCGATGCACGCGACCACGCCGCCCCCCTTCACAAACCCACCCCGCGCCGCGGCCGCCAGCACGTTCAGCCCCATCAGCAGGTTGTCATGAAACATCGCTGCCGGTCGGGCCCGGTTCAGCCCCAGCCCGCCGACGAGCCCGGCGCAGTGCACGATCACGGTCGGCGCTGTAGCCCGCAGCAGCCCCTCCGCCGCGACAGGATCACGCAGGTCATATGCCGCGCTCCGCGGCGCAAACACGAGCTCCTCCGTCGCGCCGCGGGCCCGCACCGCGCGCACCACCGCCCGGCCAAGGAAGCCCGCGCCCCCCGTCACCAGCACCCGCGCTTGTGACCAGTCGAGCATGCCCGCTCAGACCACCAACTCGATGATCTTGAACTTCTTTGAGCCCCGGGGCGTGCGCACCGTGATCGTCTCACCCACCCGCGCCTTCATCAGGGCCTCCCCCATCGGGCTCGTGGCCGTCACCTCGGTGATGTCCTCGGCCAACTGGCCCGACGCCTCGCCCACCAGCTTGAAGAGCTCGCTCTCTTTCGAGCCCGCTTCCATCATCTTCACGGTCGCGCCCAGAAAGACAATGTCGAGGTTCTTGTGGCCCGCTTCGTCGATCACGCTCAGGTTCGCCAGCCGTTCCTCAAGCCGGCGGATCTCCGCCTCTTCCATGCCCTGCTGCTCGCGGGCCGCGTGGTAGTCGCCGTTCTCCTTCAGGTCACCGAGCGCCCGCGCCTCCGCGATCCGTGTCGAGATCACCGACCGATTGGCCAAAAGCCCGTTCAGTCGGGTCTTGATCTGCTCGCGCTCGGCCTTGGTTACGAATTCCATGAGGGTCTTTCCGTCAAACTGTGCCAACCGGGTCCACCGGTCAAACATCACCACCCCGCGGCGAATCGATCACCGCCTCCGGGGTTTTGCCGTTCTATGAAGTGTGGAATTTAGCCCGGTCGGACCCGCTTCGCAACCGTCGGTTCGCACTTTGATCGGCCCCCTGCGCCGTGCCGGAGCGGGCCCGATCCAATACGATCTCCCCGAATGCCCCTTCTCGAAGCCACGAACCTGGAAAAGACCTTCGCCGGTCGCCGCGTCGTTCAGGGGGTCTCGTTCCATGTCGAACGCTCCGAGATCGTCGGACTGCTCGGCCGCAACGGCGCGGGCAAGACCACCAGTTTCCGCATGACCATCGGCATGATCGAGGCCGATGCCGGGCGGGTGGCCTTTGACGGACAGGACGTGACCGACCTCCCCATGTTCCGCCGGGCCCGCCTCGGCATGGGCTACCTCTCTCAGGAGCCGAGCGTCTTCCAACGCCTGACCTGCGAAGAGAACCTCCTCGCCATCCTCGAAACACTCGATCTCCCCCGGAGCGAACGCGTCGCCATGGCCGCGGCTCTGCTCGCCCAGTTCAACCTCACCCACAAGGCCCGGCAACACGCCCGCACCTGCTCCGGCGGCGAGCGCCGCAAACTGGAGATCGCCCGCGCCCTCGTCACCAGCCCCAAACTGATCCTGCTTGACGAACCCTTCAGCGGCGTCGATCCCATCGCCGTCGAAGACCTCCAGAAAGAGATCCGCCGCTTGGCCCGGGCCGGGATCGCCTGCCTGATCACCGACCACAACGTCCAGCAGACCCTGCGCGTCTGCGACCGCGCCTACATCATCGATGAAGGACGCCAGTTCGCCGAAGGCACCCCGCGCCAACTGATCAACGACGACATGGTCCGCCGCGTCTACCTCGGCTCCCTCTTCCGCGGCGACGAGTTCGACCCCCCCGAGGCACCCCCGCCGGGCCCCGCGACCCCCACGGGCGCGGCCGGTGGCACCACCCCGCGAAGTTGACGGGCCCGGGCATGGCTCTATCATCTTCCCCTGCAAACCGGCCTTGCCAGCCGGGCAGACCCCTGAACGGGCCTGTGGTGCAGAGTACCCATCCGGGGGCATAGCTCAGTTTTGGTAGAGCGCATCCATGGCATGGATGAGGTCAGGGGTTCGAGTCCCCTTGCCTCCACTTTTGTGGAACGAGAAACGGCCTGTAAAGGCCGTTTTTCGCTTTTGGCGAGGGTTTGCGGGTGAAGACCGCCCCCTTCACCTGCATTTCCGGAGTGTGACTGTCGGGGGTGTGTACCGGCCCCGTAGACGTTTGTTGCCAATCACGCCCTGTTGCCCATCACTGCGCCCATTCTCGCGTCGATGAATTGGCACGAGTGCACTGGTCGGGCCTTCCCCTTCTTCCCCATCCTCAACGCCCAGCGCACCCGGGCAGGCCGGCTCATCAGCGCGAGGGGCGCGAGAGCACGGCCCTTACCGACACAACGGCCACAGGCTGCACTATCACCCCTTGCTTCCATTCCGGCCTGGTGTACCTTCCACCATGCGCCGCCCAACGCAGAACCCGCCACACTTTTCCCATCTTGAAGCGCGCACGCTCATGGCCGTCATCGGCTTTGACGGCGGACCCACCGGTTTGGGCACGAGTTGGAACGACCCCGTCAACTGGGCAGGCGACGTGCTGCCCGGCAGTGCGGACGATGCGGTCATCGATTCCGCCGGGCCGGGCGTTGTTATCTCCGCCAACGCCTCCGTGCGGACGGTCTCTTCGATGCGCCCGCTCCTCCTCGGGTCGGGGGTCTTCACTATCGGCTCCGCCAGCACCCTCGCCGGGCGCCTCACCATGTCGGGCGGGTTTCTTTCCGGCTCCGGCGCGCTCACCGTGGGCGGCGGCTTCGACTGGACCGGCGGCATCATCCGAACCGGCGGTGCCAGCGGCCGCATCACCATCCCCGCCGGCGCCAGCATGATCATCAGCGGGGCCGAGCCCAAGCTCCTCGCTCGCGGCATCATCAACAGCGGCCTGCTCGAACTCCGCGGGACCAACGTCTTCGTGGATGATGAGAACGGCAACGGCGTGACGGCCGCATTCTCGAACCTTCTTGGAGCGACTCTCCGCTTTGATGGTGACGCTTTTCTCGATTCCACCACACCCGGCACGCGCACGCTCACCAACGCCGGCGTGGTCGAGAAGACCGGCGGCGGGCAGAGCGGCGTCGGCTTCACCCACAACACCGGAGCGGGGGGGCGAGTGCAGATCCTCTCCGGCACTTTCGGCCTTGGCTTGGGCACCACCAGCGGCACGGTGAGCGTCGCGAGCGGCGCGCTCCTCGGCATCGGTGCCCACACGCTCGCAAACGGATCGCGCATCGAGGGGGCGGGCACGGCCGGCACCACCGAGGTCACCGGCTTCACCGTCACCGGCACGGCCACCATCGCGGGCCAGTTCTTCCTCCACCGCACCGATATCTTCGGTTCCGGCACACTGCGCATCGAGGGGCTCGTCCAAAGCGACGGCAGCATCCTCGCCTGTACGAACATCGCCATCGTTGCAGGAGGCGAACTCCTGCTCCAAGGTGGCAACGGCCCGAACGTGCTCAGCACGCGTTTGACCAACAGCGGCACGCTCCGGCTCGGCCAGTCGAACATTCAGGTAGAGACCTTGTCTGGCCAGCACATCACGAACAACGCCGGCGCTCTCATGACCCTTGAGGGTGGGTCGCTGGCGCTCTTCAATGATCTGAACCCCGGCTCCCTCCCCATCACCAACCATGGCGAGGTCCGCGTGCAGGCCGGCGGTGGCTCCATAAGCGCACGTATCAACCTCACCAACTCCGCCACCGGGGTCATGAACATCACCAGCGGGCTCTTCCTTGAGGGGGCGCTGGCCAATGCCGGCGCGATCAATCTTACAACCTCGGGCGCGATCCTCACCGCCGGTGGTGCCCTCTCCGGTGTCGGTCCCATCAGCATGAGCGCGGGCCGCGTTGAGATCCGCTCGACCGCCCCCCTCGCGACCCTTCAGGCCATCAGCGCCTCCGGCGGCGAGGTGCGCATCCGCTCCTCCGGGCTTGACCTCGCCGGCGGCACGCTCAACCTCCTCACCGGCGCGCAGTGGACCCTCCGCGGCGGCACCATCACCAACGGCACCATCATCACCGCACCCGGCGTTCCGTTTCTCGTCGGAGCGTTTGACGGCTTCACCGTGCAGTCCACGCTCCGGCAGGTCACGGTCACTGGCGATGTCGCGCTCTCAGACCCGAGCACCATCCTCAACTGGCAGAACGTCACTGTCTCGGGCGAGACAGTGCTCAGCGGCAACGGCACATCCATCAGTTTCGATGGAACTCAGGTGGTCACTTCGGGCACCTTCCGATTCCCCACGACCGCCGGCGTGCACGCGCTTCGCGTCCGCGCTGGGCAGACGGTGACCCTCGAACCAGGCGTCCTCTTGCACGGCCGTTTCAGCATCGACCCGGAGGGCACAAGCCCCGCGGGCACGCTGATCAACCGCGGCATCATCCGCAGCAATGGCGGCGGCGGCAACCAGGCGAACATCGGCAACCTGATCCTCCGCAACGAGGGCCGGCTGGAGGCCATTGAGAGTGTGCTCACGGTCGCCAACCTCCAAGGGGATGCAGGGACCCTCTTGGTCACTGGCACGCTTTCACGCATCTCCCTCACCGGTACCTTCACGCACTCGAACTCAACGCAGGTCGGCCCCGGCGCGACTCTCGGCTTCGCCGGCACCTGGAGCAACACCGGAAGTGTTGAGCTTGTGGGCGGACGCTGGACCATCGGCGGCACATTCTCGCTGGCGAACCTCGGCACCTTCTCCCGCACGGCACCCTCGATCATCGACCTCAACGGCACGCTGAACCTCGGCGGCGGCACCCTCGCACTGAACGCCGCCACCGGATCGATCAACCTCGTTGGTGGCCAATGTGTGGATGGCACAATCACCCTCACTGGCGGCGCGGCGATCAACATCAGCCCGAGCACTCAAAACCGCCTGAACGGCATCCGACTTGAGGGCGATCTTGAGCTCAACCAACAGGGCGCGACTCTCCGCTGGCTGAACACGGTGGTCACAGGCACCGTCACGCTCTCCGCCAACGCTACCATCCTCGCCTTCGACGGCACCCAGACCGTCACCTCCGGCCGATTCGTCACCACCCCTTCCGCCCAGTTCGTCACCCGCGCAATCGGAATCGTCGGAGCAAACACCGTCACGCTCGCACCGGGTGTCGTCATCGAATCCGGTGGCAACTTCACCCTTGGCGCATCCGTCCTCGGAAGCACCGTGACACGGACGCTCGTAAATCAGGGCACGATCCTGCTCTCGACCGCCCTCGGTGGTGGTCAAGCCCCGGCCATCGTGCCCACAACGCTCACGAACCAGGGCACCATCGAAACGGTCGGGTACACCATCAACTACCAAGGCGTCACGTTCTCCAACTACACGCCCTCGACCTTCACCCTCAGCGGCGGAACTTGGATCGCCCGGGCCGCCGGCGCGGTCCTCCCTGCATCGGTCAACGCCCGCGTCCTGCTCGCGAGCATCACCCTCGACGGTGCCAACTCAAACGCCGGCACCCTCACCCAGATGAGCCAACTCGACGGCGCGCTCGCCCTTCTCGGCGGACGGGTGCTCTCGGTCACCCCGAACACCGGCACGTTCCTCGCCTCGGGCGAGCTCACCGTCAGCGCCGGGTCGCGCCTCTCGATCACCGGCGTCGCCCGCCTCATGGTCGGCGCCGCGGGGCCCGGGCCGCGCATCCGCATCGGCCTCGCCACCGGCGTCGCCGCAGGCCGGATCAGCGCCACCGGCACCCTTGCCTTCAACGGCCACATCACCCTCGATTTCGCCTCGCCCATCCCGATCGGTGCCCGCCAGCAGATCCTCACCGGTGCAACGGTCGATGCGCACGTCTCCGGCCTCACCATCCTCGGCACCCTCGGACAGGTCCGCCCGCGCCTCGAGCTCGGCCCCGCGGCCCTGACCGTCTACGCCCCCCACGCCGTCGATTTCGACGACAACGGCCTCCTCTCGCCCGACGACCTCGACACCTTCATCACCGACTTCTACGACCCTGACCGCCGCAACCTCTGCGACTTCAACGGCGATGGCACTGTCAACGACCTTGACCTTGGTGCCTATATCGACGCCTCCGTCAATCGCTGACCGCGCGCCCCCGCCCACTCCCTCCACCCCCCCCCACTCCGCCCCGGTACCATCCTCCCGCCGGGCCCATTGGCCCCGCAGCCGGGGCACGCCATGCCGAGCGAAACGGTCGAGAACTACCTGAAGGCCGTCTACACGCTCTCCGCCATCGCGCCGGACAAGCAGGCCTCCGTCGGCAAACTCGCGAGCGTTCTCGGTGTCACCTCCGGCACCGTGACCACCATGATCAAGCGCCTCGCCGCCGCGAAGCTCGCGACCTATGAGCGCTATGGCGGTGTCACCCTCACCGAGAAGGGTGACCGCGCCGCCCTCGCTGTTCTGCGCCGTCACCGCCTCATCGAGACCTTCCTTGTCGAGACCCTCGGCCTCGATTGGTCAGAGGTCCATGCTGAGGCCGAGCGCCTTGAACATGCCGTCAGCGATCGCCTCCTCTCGCGCATCGACGACCACCTCGGCAACCCTGCCTTTGACCCGCACGGCGACCCCATACCCACAGCCGACGGCACCGTCCGCGCCCTCACCCTCGCTCCCCTCGCGGATGCGCTCGCGGGCGCTTCCGTCCGCATCGCCCGCATCACCGACCAAGACCCGGAGTTCCTCCGCTTCATCGAGCGCAGCGGGCTGAAACCCGGCGCCCGCGTGCGCATCGAGTCCATAAACCCCGCCGCGGGGCTCATGCGTCTCGTGCCCCTGCGCCACCCGCCCGTCTCGATCTCGCTCCCCGCCGCCGCGAAACTGCACGTTGAACTCAGCCCCGGCGGCTGATTCCCCCCGCCGGAGTACCGTTTCGCCGTGACCGATCCGTGCCCCAGCCCGCTTGATTCACCGGCGCAGCGCCACCCCGCCGCCATCCTGCGGCGCTTCACCCTGGCCCATGCCATGATCACGCCCGACACGGGCTTCAAGACCGCCTACGCCGTCGACGGGCGCGACGGCTCGATCGTCTTCCCCGCCAGCAGCGCGTTCCTCCGCAGCGAGTCACCCACCCTGCTCATCCCTGAACCGATCGACGACGGCCTTCACCTGCTCGTCGATGTCGAGCCGATCGACGACCCGCGCAGCGACGCCGCCTGCGACCGCTGGTTCGCCATGGGCATCGCACTCGAACGCTCTTGCTGGGCCCGGGCTCGCATTGAGACCGCCCGCTTTGAGGGCAAGATCATCGACGCCACGGACATGGCCGCGCCGAACCCGCTCCACGCGATCGAGCCCGCCTTCGTCAACGCCTGCAACGCCGAGCGTGTCACTTTCGCCAAGGCCCTTGCGCCCCTCCTCGGCGAACCCTGCCCGGAGGCGCGCATCATCGGCGTCGATGGTTGGGGTGTTGATGTCCGCGTCCGGCCCGGCACCGTCTTCCGCATCGCCTTCGATCAACCCGCCCTCACCGCTGACGATGCCCTCGCCGCGCTCCACGTCGCTCTTGGCAATCCCTCACCCGACCCGCGATGCGTCCCGCCGCCTGCACCATGACACCCGCAGAACATGCGACCACCGCGCCCCAACCCCCGCCCGTCCCGCAGCCGCCGCGCCGCGCTCGCCACCATCCTCGCCGTCATCGCCGCCCCCGGCCTCGCCGCTCCCCCCACCTTTGACCGCGACGTCCGCCCCATCATCAGCAACCACTGCCTCAAGTGCCACGGGCCCGATCCGGCCACGCGCCAAGGTCGTGGCCCCCGCGGCCGGGCCGACGGTCTGCGCCTCGATACACCCGATGGCCTGCGCTCCCTGAACGACCGCGCCCGCGCCGCCGTGGTCGCCGGTGACCCCGCCGCCAGCCACATGCTCTTGCGCATCGAGAGCGACGACCACAACGAGCGCATGCCCCCGCCCGAGGTCAGCCCCGAAGGCCTCTCACCCGCCGACCGCGCCACCATCCGCGGCTGGCTGGAGGCCGGCGCAAAGTACGAACCCCACTGGTCATTCGTCCCCCCCACGCCCCAAGCGCCCGCCGCGCCCCTCGCGCCAGCCGCGCGGAGTCCAACCATCGACACGCTCGTGGACGCGGCGCTGGCGGATGTGGGCCTTGTGCGCACGCCAGAGGCCCCACCGGCCGCGCTCCTGCGGCGCGTATCGCTCGATCTCATCGGCCTCCACCCCACCCTCGCCGAGCTTGATGCCTTCGAGCGCGATGTGCAGGCGACCACCCCCGACGCCGCATATGCCCGCGCTGTCGAACGCCTTCTTGGCTCAGATCGTTATGGCGAGAAGTGGGCCCGCTGGTGGCTTGATCTGGCCCGCTACGCCGACACCCAGGGCTACGAGAAGGACGCTCGCCGCAGCGTCTGGCCGTATCGAGACTGGGTCATCCGCGCGCTCAACACCGACACACCCCTCAACACCTTCGCCCGGGCCCAGCTCGCCGGTGATCTTCTCCCCAACCCCACGGAAGACGACCTCGTCGCCACCGCCTTCCACCGGCACACCATGACCAACGACGAGGGAGGCACCGACGACGAGGAGTTCCGCTCCGCCGCCGTCATCGATCGCGTCAACACCACCATGGAGGTCTTTCAGGGCGTCACCATGTCCTGCGTGCAGTGCCATGCCCACAAGTTTGATCCCTATTCCCACGAAGATTTCTACCGCCTCTACGCCATCTTCAACAACACCGCCGACAACGACCAACCGAGCGATGCGCCCACCATCCGCGTCGGCTCGCCCCGCGACACGCAGCGCCTCCGCGAACTCGATGCAGCCATCTCCGCCGCCTCCGCCGCTCGAACCTCAGCAGCGCGGGCCGCCGTGGCTGACCCGCTTGCTGTCGCGCCCGAGCCCCCCGCCGCCGCGCCCGAAACCGCCCCGAGCTCCGAGCCCCTCCGCCGCCTTTGGCTCGATGACCTTGTCCCCACAGGTACCAAGACCTGGCGCAATGACGACGAAGCCCCCCTGCCATGGTGGTCCCCCACAGAGCCCGGCGACCCGGTGCCCCCCTCCGGAGTCCGCGCCTTCCGCGCGACTTTCCAGGCACTCGGCCAGTCCATCATCAGCGAAGCCCATCCGGCCCTGCCCATCCGCGCCGGCGAGCATCTCATCTGTTCGGTCTTCATTGATCCCGCCAACCCGCCCCGCGCACTCATGCTCCAGTGGCACACCCGCCAGAAGGGTTGGTCTCACCGCGCGTACTGGGGTGAGGGGCTCATCCCCTTCGACAAACACAAAGAAGGCACCGGAGCCCGCCGCCGCATCGGCGACCTCCCCCAAGCGGGCGCATGGGTGGAACTCTCGATCCCCGCAGAGGAGGCCGACCTCGCCGGCCTCGATGTCACCGGCTGGGCCTTCAGCCAATACGGCGGCACCGTCACCTACGACGCCGCGGGCGTCATCTCGCGCCACCCCATCGACGAACGCGCCCGCGACTCCTTCCGTCTCTGGGCCGCGGGCGAGAGCCCCCGTGCGGATGGTGCCCTCCCGCCCCCGCTCCGCGCCCTTCTGCAGCGCACCCCGGAGACGTGGACCGCCGCCGAGCGCGAATCGCTCCTGACCCACTTCGCGCTGCACGCCAGCCGCGCTGGCGGTTTGGCCGCCGCGCCCCACGAAACCCGTGAGCGCATGCTCACCGCCGAGCGCGACACCCTCAGGGCCCGCGGGGCCGACCTGCCCATCATGCGGGAACTCCCCGCAGAAAAGCGCCGCACCACACACCTCTTCCTCCGTGGCAGCCACCTTGCCCCCGGCCCCATCGTCGCCCCCGGTCTCCCCGTCCCCCTCCGCGACGCCGCCGGAGGGCGCGATGCCACCGATCGCCTCGCCCTCGCCGACTGGCTCTTTGACGACACCAACCCCCTCACCGCCCGCGTCCTCGCCAACCGCATCTATGAACAACTCTTCGGCGTCGGCATCGTCGAGACCGTTGAGGACTTCGGCGTGCAAGGCGCATGGCCCGCGAACCCCGCGCTCCTCGATCACCTTGCCCTTGCGCTCCGCGCCGGGAATGGTGTTCCTGCCGGACACCCCCCGTCGCCCTACGCGCTCAAGGCCCTCCTGCGCACCATCGTGCTCAGCGCGGCCTATCGACAGGGCTCCGCCACCACCCCCGACCGCGCCGAGCGTGATCCCGGCGCACGCCTTCTCTCGCGCTTTCCCCGCCTGCGGCTTGATGGCGAGACCCTCCGCGATGCCGCCCTCACCGCCGCCGGGCTCCTCTCCGCCAAACTCCACGGCCCGCCCGTCTTCCCTCCCCAGCCCCCCGGGCTTTGGACCATCATCTACAGCGGCGATGACTGGATCGAGAGCACCGGCGAGGACCGCTACCGCCGCGCCCTCTATACCTTCTGGCGGCGCACCGTCCCTCACCCCCTGATGACCACCTTCGATGCGCCCAGCCGCGAGGTCTGCGTCTCGCGCCGCCTTCGCACCAACACACCCCTGCAGGCCCTCGTCACGCTCAACGACCCGGCGTTCGTCGAGTGTGCCGCGGCCCTCGCGCAGCGGGCGATCGCCTCCGACCCGCTTGATCGCGACGGTGCCGAGAGCACCGACCACTCGCGCATCACCTTGATCTTCCGTGCTGCCCTCTCGCGCCACCCCACCCACGCTGAGCGCGCCATCGCGCTCGAACTTCTCGCCCGCGAACGGGCCCGACCGGGCGCGACACCTGAGGCCCCCTTTGTTGCCCTTGCCGCCGTGGTTCTGAATCTCGACGAAACACTCACCAAGGAGTGATGGGCCCGCCCGCCGAATGCACGTTCAGAGGTGGTTGACCCGCCCCCGCTCCGCGCCCAACATTGCAAGCAACAGCATCCAACGGAGTGACACGCCGCCAGGAGGGTGGAATCGGCCAGCCACAAAGGGACCTCCCATGGCCCAGTCAGAAGCCCGTTCACAGATCATGGTCCTTGTCTTCACCGACATCGTCGATTCGGTGGCGATGAAGAAACGGCTCGGCGACGCGGCGTACTTCCGCCTGCTCGAATGGCACAACGGGCTCTTTGACGAAGCCCTCGCCCGCGTCGAAGGTGCGCAGGTCATCAAGATGACCGGCGACGGCTTCCTCGCCCGCTTTCCCTCCGCCAGCGCCGCCGCCCAGGTCGCCCTCATTTTCCAAGCCCTCATGGCCGACCAGCCCAAGGGGCAGGAGTCCGTTGTCGTCCGCACCGGCATCCATGTCGGCGAGGCCATGGAAGTCGCCGGCCACCGCGGCCAGCCGGATGTCATCGGCTTCGCCGTGGACACCGCCGCGCGGATCATGTCCCTCGCCATGCCCGGGCAGATCCTCTTGACGCGCACCGCCTTTGACGATGCCCGCCAGTACATCCGCACCGCCGCACAGACCTCGGTGGGCAGCACGGGCGAATCGGTGGACACGCGCTGGCTCGCCCACGGCGCGTACCTCATCAAGGGCACCGACGAACCCATGGAGGTCTACGAAGTCGGCACCATCGGCAAGGCCCCGCTTCGCGCCCCGCCGGATTCTGAGAAGGCCAAGCGGGCCGTCCGGGCCGACGAGGCCGAACTCCTCGGCTGGCGACCCGCTCCGCGCACCAAGGTCCCCGGCCGCCCCGCGTGGATGATCGAAAAGAAACTCGGCGAGGGCGGCTTCGGTGAGGTCTGGCTCATCACCCATGAGAAAACGCGCGAGCAGCACGTCCTCAAGTTCTGCTTCGACGCCGAGCGCCTCCGCTTCCTGCGCCGCGAACTCACCATCTTCCGCGTTCTGCGCGAGTCCCTCGGCGACCGCCCGGACATCGTCCGCATCCACGATGTGCGCCTCGAGCAGCCCCCGTATTACCTTGAAAGTGCGTACTCCGAGATCGGCAACCTCCTCGACTGGGCCGCCTCCCGCGGCGGACTAGACAAGGTCCCCACCGACGAGCGCATCGATGTCATCGCCCGCACCGCCGATGCCGTCGGCGCCGCCCACGGCGTGGGCGTCCTGCACAAGGACCTCAAGCCCGCCAACATCCTGCTGAGCAAGACCGAGGCGGGCGTGCGCCCACAACTCGCCGACTTCGGCATCGGCCTCCTCTCCGATGCCGCCATCAAGGGCGGCAAGCAGATCACCATGGCCGGCTTCACCATGGGCGCGAACTCCGCCAGCGCCTCGAGCAGCACCGGCACGCCGATGTACATGGCCCCCGAGGTCCTCGCCGGCCAACCCTTCACCACGCAGGCGGATGTGTACGCCCTCGGCGTGATGCTCTATCAGATGACCGTGGGCGACCTGCGCCGCCCCCTCGGCCAAGGATGGGAACGCGAGGCCCCCGACCCGGAACTGCGCGACGACATCCGCCGGGCCGTCAGCGCAGACCTGCGCGAGCGGTTCACGAGCGCGGTGGGCATGGCGAAGTCGCTGCGCGACCGCCCCCGCCGCCGCGCTGCACGCATCAAGCGACGGTTGATCCGCACTGCCGTCGTCGCCGTGGTCGGCGGTGCGGTCATTCTTGGCGGATCGTCGCTTGTGCTCGGGCTCTATCGAACAGTGCATCTCGAAAGGGAACGCACGCTGCTGGCCGAGGAGAAGAGCGCGAGAGAGAAGACCAGCAAGGAAGAGGCCATCAACCGCGAGCGCGAAGCCATGGCGCGCGAGCGCGAGTCCAAGCACCTCGCCGACCTCCTCCACCTCATCCTTGAGGCCCCGGACCCACGCTCCGGCCGCGCCAGAGTCGCCTCCTCCACCGTCATCCTCGATGCCGCGGCCGAGGCGATCATCGCCGACGACTTCAAGAGCTACCCCGCCCAGGACTTCAAAGCCGGCCTTCTCGTGGTGCGTGCCTACCTCGGCCTGAGCGCTCCCTACGACGCCAAAGACCTCGCCTCCAGACTCATCGACCACGCCGAGCGACACACACCCGGCACCATCGAGCACGCCGATGCACTCCACCTGTACGCCATGTTCCATCGTGCCCTCTTCAACGAGGCCGTGGCCTGCCAGCGCTTCGAGCAGGCCGAAGCCATCTGCGAGAAACTTGGCGACGAGATCCGCCTCGCCGAAAGCCGCTATGAACGAGGGGTTGCTGTCCGTGCGATGAACGACTTCGTAACGGCCGAGAAACTCTTTCTCGAGTCGATCGCCATCCGCGAGAGGTTCCCCGACAACAAAGACGTTCAGGTCGAACTCGCCCGCACCTACAACTCTCTCGCTCGGCTTCACCAAGAGAACGCCGCGTATGCAAAAGCCGTAGAGTGGGCCAGCAAGTCACTCGAGAAGCGCAAGCAGCATCTCGCAAAGGGCCACCGCGATATCGCCCGCGCCAAGACCACACTCGGGCAACTCTTCCGAGACACCGGGCAGACGGACAAAGCATGGGCGCTTCTCACCGAGGCCCGCGACGAACACAAGGAGTCGCTCGGTGACGACTCTCCGGAATACGGCGGCGCGTTGATCGACCTCGCCCTCGCCAAGCTCGCTCGCAACGAGGACGCTCTCGACGAGGCCGAAACGGGCTTGCAGATCCGCCGCGCCGAGCACCTCCGCAACGGTTCCCCTCCGCTCAGCACCTCCCTCGCCGAGGCCACTATCGTCCACGCGCTGGCCCGCCTCGCCGATCCCGATACGACACCACAAGAATCGTCCAGTATCGCCAACGAACTCCGGGCCCCGCTCGAAACCTACACCACCCGATACGCCAAACGAATGAACGATTGGCGCATCGCTTTCGCAAGGGAAGCGCTCGGGCGTGCCCTTCTTCGCGCCGGCAAGCCCGAAGAAGCCCAGCCCCACATCTACGCCGCCGCCGACGCATGGACGACATCGCAACGGTCCCCGCTGCGCGCCCGCGCGGCACTCACGCTCGCACTCGAACACACCCGCACCGCAGCGGTCCACGCGGACGAGTCACAGCACAAAGGATGGACCGAAGCGCTCGAACGCGCCAACAACGAACTCCGAACGCACTGAGCGCGCCGGCTGCGCTCCCGCCAGCGCGCCTCATGACCCCGCACTATCCGCCCCACTCAGGTGCAGTTCCATCTTCCGCACATCGCGCACGTGCTTCATCACGCACGCCACCGCATCGCGCAGCGCCTTCTTCTCATCGCGGATGTGCGTGTTCAGCAGCGCCGGCATCGTCAACTTGCGGTTCTTGTCCGTCCGCACGAACTGGATCTCCTCCACGTGCGCATCGATCGTCGCATTCTGCGTGTCCGTCAGCGACGGAGCCGTCAGCTCGTGCGTGACGCTCTTGTCTTCCAGGGCCGTCACCAGGATCTTCGAGTCCTTCCCCTTCCCCGCATCACCAACCACCACCACAAACTCCGACTCATACACCGCCCCGGTCCCGTCATCCGTCACGTTGCAGCAGAACTGCACCACCGTCGTCCCCGCCGCGACGATATCGAGCCGCTGCGTCCGCTGGTTCGTCCACCGCCCTCGCGTATAGCGCCACCAGGGCGGCGGCGGCACGATCTTCATCTGCACCTCCCCATCACCCGTCTCCGGCAGCGCCTCCATGCACGGCGGAACCGTGTTCCCCGTCTTGCTCACCTCCAGCATCACGTAGCGCACCGTGCTCACGTTGTTCTGATCGACCTCGTACACCACCAGCATCTCGCCTTTGCCCGCACCCTGCGTCAGCGGGCGCGGCGCACCCTGCTGGAACGACTCCCCGTACTCCTGCTCAACCTTCGCAACCGCCAGCGCACCCTTCCCCATCGCGCGGGCCTGCGCCGGTGCGCTCGCCTTCGCCTATCGTGCGGACACACACCCAAGCCCCCCCACGCCCCCCGCCGCCGCGCCGATCGTCACGAGCGCGCTCCGCCGGTTCAACTCGAACGTACTTCCTTGCTTCATATTCACAGGTGACTCCGTCTTTCCGTGCTGCTCCCGGACACGCCGCCCGCGGCTCAACCATCACTCCGCGCCGGCACTGAGAATACGTTCTCGTTGCCCCCAGGTTTCACATTCTCGCGTGCGCCCAGCTCGCGCCCGCGTGCAACACGTGCCACGCCCGCCGTGACACCATCATTCGGATTCCGGTCGTACCGCACGCTCCCCAGAGCGGGTATCCGCCCCCTTCGCTAGCGACCACCCGAACGGATTCATCACCCCTTCGTCACCGCTGCGTCACCACCAACCCCCGCGCACATCCACCCCACATCCGCCCCCGAATCCATAAGCGGCGGTGCTGCTCGTGCCCCAAGGTGGGTGACACGCACGCCGCAGGAAACCCGATTGGAGAAATGGAGGTTCGCTGTGGTTGGTGCACTCAAGGTCGTCTTCGGCGTTGCCGCACTCTCGACCGCCCTCGGGGCTGGTCCGGTTGCCGCCGTCGGCCCCGAGCAGCGGGGCAGTGGCGGGCGCAACCACGCTCCCCTCGCCCAGCACGGATGGAACGACTCGTCAACCCTCCGTGAGCGTGCCGGTGCTCCCACTCAGACCTCCACCCTCAGCCGCGCTCGCTTCGATGTCGACTTTGACGTTGACTTCGACAGCCGCGCAGTCGTGACGACCGAGCGCGGCCTCTCCTCTGGTGCCGTCGCCCTCCGCGTCGGCCTCTTCGGCGGCCGCGATCGCGACCGTGATCGCTACCAGCGTCATGATGAGTTCGCATGCCTCCCGAGCGAGGTCGCCCCCTTCGCCCTCGACATCGACGCCTACCAGCAGGGCGACACCATCGTCCTCACCGCCCGCGGCAGCAACCGCTCCGGCGGCTTCACCACCACCCTCGAGCGCGTCAAGCACCGCGGCCGGACCGTCGTCGCGCTCCGCAACATCGGCCCCGCGCACCACCACTTCGCCACCCAGGCCCTCTGCGCCTTTGAACTCGCCGGCACCCTCTCCGCCCGTGGCTGCGTGGAGACCATCTCCGTCTACGTCGCCGGCCATGAACGCTGCATCCAAGTGCGCCAGCTCAACAGCATCCCCCGCGCCTGGTAACCCCCGCGGCCAGCCCGGCCGCGCACAAACACCCCGCTACCTCTTCATGGAGCGTGCCCGGCCTCAGCCCGGCACGCTCCTTTCATTCTGCCGATCGCCCGATGGCTGCTCTCAGCCCGCAGCATCAAGCCCCATTCTGCGGCGACGGCCCATTCCCCCCGGCCGCGCCACCGACCGCGCCAGCCGCGGGCGGTTTCCCGCCGTTGCCGTTGCCGTCCTCCATGTCGGGGAAGTACCGGTCCTCCACAATCTCCAGCACGATCAGCGTAAACAGCGTCGCCACCGCCACCACCGTCGCCACCATGTACTGCCCCAGCCCGCACGCAGCGCCAATCGCCGCCGTCACCCACACCGCCGCCGCGGTCGTCATGCCGCGAACGGCCTTCTTGCTCTGGATCACCGCCCCCGCCCCCAGGAAACCCACGCCCCCGATCAACCCCTGCAGCACGCGGCTCATCTCGGCCTGGCCATCGGACGACTTGGCTGTCGTAGAGATCAGCTCCATCGCCGTCACCATGAACGCCGCCGAGCCCAGACTCACAAGGATCATGGTCCGGAACCCCGCTGGCCGCTGTTTGCGCTCGCGCTCCAGCCCCACCAGCGCCCCCAGCACCAGGGCCGAGCCGATCCGCGCTGCAGTCTCCCCCAACGTCAGTTCAACCATGTCGTCCGCCGTCCTTGAAAGTGCAATCTACTCCATGCCACAAAAGCGACATGAAGTGTGCGCGAAGAATCGCCAACAGGCAACCCCAACGTACGCTCATTCGCACGGATCGCCAGCAACACCCAGCAACACCCTTCGAGCCGCGCCATCTCCCGAGCGCCCCAAAACGACAACACGCCACCGGGGGTGGCGTGCTCAACTCACTCTTGCCTGCGGGGTCGTGCATCTCGGGCCGGGCCGGCGTCGTCGCGCCTCCCGAACCCGCAACTTTCCGCAAACCCCGCCGGGTTACTCTCGTTACCCGGCGGGTTCTCTCTCCTCACAAATCCCGCGGCTTCCGGTGAGGGAGGACCGCGGGAATGAAGGATGGCATTTTAGACGGACGCCATCGCCCGTCAAACTCCGCCGGTTCTCTCTCAAGGACCGGCGAAGACTCTCTGCCTCCAGAGGCCGGCCCGCGCTCCGGGGGGGGAGCACGGGCGTCTCTGATTGCAAGTCGCGCTGGGCCGTTCCCGGCACAATGCGAAGGGAATAGGAAGGAACCGTGTCGGCAGAGGGCGCTGTCAATCGCCCGGCCGGAAGTGTCACTCGTTCACGCCCCGCACAAGGGGCTTGTCGCTCTGCTGCACATGCGCTTCGATCCGGGTCAGAACATCCCGCCCGCCCGCTTCGTGCCCGTCCGCTCCACTCTCTGGGCTCGCATTCCGCGGCTGAAAGGCCATGGGATGCACAAGCCCGCTTTCTTGCTCGATCGTCCGCATCCGGGCCTCCGCGTGCTTCGACCGCGCGGTCTCCCGCGGCGGACGAACCAGCCGGAGGCGTCCGGTTGGTGGCTTCAGGTTGTCGCTCGCCGGCGCTGTCGCGCCGACGACTCTCGCTCTCCTCTGCATGGCTGTCGCCCCTCGCGGGGATTCCGGCGTTGCCTGTCAAACCCGGTCCGCACACCATCCATGCCGATTGACCGCGTCGGCATGCACGATCCGCGTGCCGGGGCCGAAACAGGCCCCGTCGTCACCCACCCCTGAATCGAAACTCTGCACCGCAACTCGCGTGCATGGGCCAGTGACCCAGGCCGCGATTCAAATGGTGGTCAGGCCTTCACCCTTTCGGGCAACACCCGACCACGTGGCCTCTCTCTCTCCAGCGGGCCACCAAGGCGTGCAGGACGACGGCTCTCTCTTCCGCCGTCCCGCGTGACCAACCGGGCTCGCCCGTTGATCCTGAGGTCTATCTGAGTCGGCGGCGCCCTTCTCGCCACATCCAAAGACGGGGGGAGGAAGGAGTGTCGTGTCGGTTAATCCGCCCTCGAACGTGTCCGTTGAAAGGCGCCGACGACTCAGACAGACCTGCAAGACCAGAAAGCGTGCCCCTCCAAGGGCTCTTCAGACATCCGCTGCTTTCGCAACTGATCGGCCTGGGTCGGCGGCGTCCTGGCGACTCATCTCCGAGCGGGGGAGGAAGGAGTGTCGTGTCGGTTTAATCGCCCGGAAACATGCCAAGAACAAGACGCCGCTGACCCTGAACGATCAGTCGCGCAACCCAAGGTCTGCACTGCAAAGTCTGCACTGCTCTTCACTTGTCAAAGACCCTTCCACCATCATCAGTCACGCGCCCCGCACGATGCGCCGGGCCGTAACCGTCATTGCTCGCTTACCCTTCCGTTCGTCCTTCGGGATCGCGGCTTTGCTCGCCGCCAGAATCCCCGGAGCCAGCGTCTCGACCGCTTCTTCGATCACCGATTCGCCACACGGTCCGGCCAGAAAGCAATCAGCCCCGGACTGTCGAGCGAGCGACTCGCTCTCATGACCCGATTCACTCGTGCGACCAACCGCCAAGAGCACCATCGGTGCCCAGTGACGACTCAGCCGACCCAGCAGGTCCGCCGCCAGACCCACCATCTCGTCCCCCGCTGCCGGGACTTCGATGATCACCACCCGCGGCCTTGACACCAGCACGCTCTTTACCACCGATGCCCCACCTCGAAGATCGAGGATGGTCCATCGATGCCGGAGCGCACAGCGGACAAGGCCCGGCTCGGCCTGATCATCGCAGGGCACCACGACGACAAGTTGGGATTGAGAGAGCATCATGCGCTCAATACCTTCCGTCGCGAGGCGAACCGACGAGACGAGGAACGTATGGCGAAGCGGATGCCACACTCGGCACCCCCGCAGAAACACGATCTAAAGCACTGTAAAACAACGCTTTATACCAATCATTCCCGCGAGCTCGCCAGCTCGCAAGCGGCCAACCCGATGCACCGTTTTAGACCACTCGCCTCCGCAATATGGCCAAACTCCGCATGTGCCACCGGCTATTCCCACACGACTGCTCCAAAGTGCGCCATGGTGCATTCTGGTACACACCCGTCGCGCACGCGAGACCACCATCACCACCATGGTGCCTTCTCGGTCCCAATGCCGCTGCCATGTTCGCCATCCTCCCGCGCCTCGCGCGGTCCTCAGCGCGTCCCTTGCAGGAACCCCGGCACTTCGGCCGTCGCCCGCATCGTCAGCAGCGGCCGATAAGGCCGGAGCTCCGCCAACACCCGCGTCAGGTCCGCCGCCAGTCGCGCGAGTTCACTGAGGTTCCGCTCCGTCGCGGCCCGCACCTGCTCCGCTTTGGCACACGCCCGATCGAGGCCCTCGCCCCCGTCCCGGCCCGCCGCTCGCGCGTCCGCCGCGGCCATCAGCCGCGCATCGAGCGCACCGGTCAACTGGTCCGCCCGCGCCGTCGCGCTTGCGATCTCCTCGGTCAGGGCCCGGCGCCGTTCCTCCGCCTCGCCGCTCACCCGCACCGTCTCCGTCGCGGCCGCCACCGCCCGACCCTCCGCCCGCTTCACCCGCGCCAGCAGATCCCCCAGCGAACCCGGCACCAACACAGGGTCCTCACCATCCCCAGCCAGTTCCGCCGCGCCGATCACCGCCTCGGCCTCCCCCAGCAGTTCTTCCAACCGCTCAAGCGTCTCCGCCGCGGCCTTGCGCTCCGCACCCAGCCGCTCGGCAACATGGGCATCATCACTCGGCAGCCGTGGGGCCGGCTGGGGGGTGTGGGGGGTGTGGGGGGTGCGCGGCGTGCGCTCCGTTCCACCCGCATTCGCCAGCGCCTCCATCCGCCCGATCGCGCCATCGCGCAGCAGCAGCAACCGCTCCACACTCTCATCCGCCTGCCCGCGCAGTCGCCGCCCACCCTCGTCCGCCGCCTCGTTCACAAAGCGCTCCGCCGTGCGCGTCGCTTCGGTCAAGCGGCTCACCGCCCCGGCCGCGGCATGGTCAAGCGTTTCGGTTGCCCCCTGCGCACTCTGCACGCCATGGTGCACAATCGCCGCGACACGCTGCTCAAAGGCCCCAGCCAGCGTCTCCTCCAGCGACCGCACGCGTCCTTCAAACGAACGCACCGCCCCTTCCACATACTCCGCGAGCGCCGTCCGCTGCGCAGCGCCAGCCGCCTCCGTCTCGCGCCGCACCTGGTCAAGCGTCGCCGCGGCGTCCTTTGCCGCGCTCATGGCCCGCTCGGCCTCCGTCGTTCGTTGATCGATCATCCCGAGGGTCCGCGTCAGCGACTCCGCCCGCGCCTGTCCGCTCGCCAGCGCTTCGCGCAGCCCCGCCCGCGCCGTCTCCGCTTCCTTTGCCGCCGCCCGGAGACCCTCGGCCTGCTCCCCCGCCTGTTCAATCAGTTGCCGCAGCATCTGGGCAAAGTCGTTGAACGCCCCCTGATCAACCACCCGAGGCGAGACAAAGACCTCGCGGGCCGATCCCGTGGTCGACGGGCCCGCCTCCGGCGCCCTCACCTCCACGCTCCGCCTGCCATTCACCCGTCCGACAGAGTTCGTGCTGGTCCTGGCCATGTCGTTCCTCGTGCTTGGCTGCACCGTCTTCGCTCGCGCACAGATCGCGCTCACTCTCTGTTATCGACCCTCCCCGGTCCGCCCTTGCAAAGTTGGTTCACCCGCCCCCGCCCCGCACTTGCGCTTCCCGCACTCCTCCGCTCACGGGATCTCGCGCCCGTGCGGGTCTTTCTGCCCTTCGCGCCCCACCTCCGCCGCCAGGCCTTCCTCCAGCGCCCCACGCACAAAGTGCTCCGCCCGGTGGGCCGGCTCGTGCAGGTGGTCGATCGGCAGGGCAAAGTGCTTCGCCAGATACGTCTCCCACAACCGGTGCGAACGCACCACCTGCCGCCCCCGCGCATCACCCCGGGCCGAGAGCACAAGCCCCCGCCCACCCTCTCGGGCTCGCTCGACCAGCCCCCGCGCCCGCAGCCCCCCCCCCGCCCCCCGCGCCATCACCCGCTGACGCCGCGCCCCCGCCCCCAACCACAACGGACGAGCCCCCCTCGGCACGCCAAGCCC
>JBQTIJ010000114.1:0-3543 GCA_052388255.1 Phycisphaerales bacterium | reverse complement strand
GCGCACGCCCTCCCCCTCCCCGCCAATCCCTGATCCGGCCCCGCGCCCACACCATTTCTCCACCCGCTTGTCTTCAACGTCGCGCATCTCTGCGGACCATAACGCCATGACGCTCATCGCGAACGCGTGACACGATCGCCCGCTTTCCAGAGGAGTCGCTCGCGGACTCGATCCAGTGCCCGGCTGCGACCACCACCCGCGTCCATCCCCGGCACATCTCCACCCAGCGCACCATCCGAACTCCCACACCCCCGAATCAGGACTGCCCATCACCTCGGCCGTACCCTCGCCCATGCCCCTGCTCGGCGTCAACATCGATCATGTCGCAACCCTGCGCCAAGCCCGCCGCGGCGATGAGCCCGATCCCTTCCCCGCCGCTCATGAGGCCGCGCTCGGCGGTGCGGCCATCATCACTGTCCACCTCCGCGAAGACCGCCGCCATATCCACGATCGCGACCTTGAGCGCCTCGTCCGTGATGCTCCCCTTCGCCTGAACCTTGAGATGGGCGCCACCGATGAGATGGTCGGCATCGCCCTCCGCCATCGGGCCGAGAGCGGTGGCGCGCGCGGGCCGCACATGTGTACGCTCGTTCCTGAAGGCCGGGCCGAGATCACCACCGAAGGGGGGCTTGATGTCGCCGGCCAACTCGCCCGCATGACCGCCGTGGTCTCCACCCTCAAGGCCGCCCCCGGCGGCATCGTCGTCTCCGCCTTCATCGATGCCGATCCGCGCCAGGTGGAAGCGGCCGCGAAGGCCGGCTTCGACGCCTGCGAGATCCACACCGGCCCCTACGCCAAGTCCTTCGCTCGCGCCGGCGGTGACCTCCGCCTCGCCAACCTCAGGACCGAGTTCGAGCGCGTGCAGTCCGCCGGTCACCTCGTCCGCGCCGTCGGCATGCGCTTCAACGCCGGACACGCGCTCAACTATGTCAACGTCGCCCCCATCGCCGCCCTCCCCGGGATTGAGGAACTCCACATCGGCCACGCCATCATCAGCCGCGCCGTCTTCGTCGGGCTCCGCACCGCCGTCCGCGACATGGTCAACCTCCTGGAGCGGCCGTGATCGTTCACCTGAACGGACAACTCCTCCACGCCGACAGCGCGAGGATCTCCCCCTTTGACCGCGGCTTCATCTTCGGCGATGGTGTCTACGAGGGTCTCCGCGCCGCCCGCACGCCCCAGGGCCGGCGCGTCATCGGCCTCGCCCGCCACATCACCCGACTCGCCGAAGGCCTCGCCACCGCCGGCATCCGCTATGACCCGGCTCAACTCGGCTCCATGACCGATGCCCTGCTCACGGCCAACGCACTCGACGATGCCTTCGTCTATTGGCAAGTCACCCGCGGCACACCACCCGCCGGCGCACCCGTCCGGGCCCGTGTCCCAAGCGCCGAGATGCGCCCCACCATCTTCGGATACTGCACGCCCCTCCCCGGCCTCGACTCCCACCGCGCCCCCGCCGTCAAGGCCGCCACCGTGCAGCCCGACCTCCGCTGGCTCCGCGGCGGGCTCAAGTCGATCTCTCTCCTTGGCAACATCATCGCCTCGCTCGCCTCGGCGGTTGAAGGTGGAGAGGAAGCCATCCTCATCCGCGAGGTCGAGGGCGCACGTCTGGTGACGGAAGGGACATACACCAACGTCATCATCGTCGGCCCCGATGGCCGCGCTGCGACCCCGTCGCTGGAAAGCACCCCCATCCTGAACGGCGTCACTCGCCAGATTCTCCTCGCCAACGCACCGTCCATCGAAGAACGCGCCATCGAGGAGCGCGAACTCTGGACCGCCCGCGAGATCCTTCTGCTCGGCACCACCACCATGGTCACGAGCGTCTCGACCCTGAACGGCCACCCCGTCGCCGGCGGCAGCACCGAGCGGCCCATCGCCACCGCCCTGCTGCGAACCCTCCTCGACACCATCGAGCGCGGCGAGGATGACCCGCCCGTGAGCCACCGCCCATGAAGGCCACTCAACGGTCCGCCAACAAGCGAGTGCCCCGCGACGAGCGCGCCGCGGCTCCGCAACCAGCCGCTCTCACCCCCGGCTCCCCTGCCCCCACCTTCACCCTCCTCGACCAGCACGGCACACCCCGCACACTCAAATCCCTCTTGCCGCGCGCCCCGGGCGGCCTGCTCCTCCTCACGTTCTATCCGGAGATCAAGACCCCCGCCTGCTCCCGGCAGGTCTGCGAACTCAACGCCCACCAGCCACACCTTGCGGCCCGTGGCGTCGCTCTCGCCGGCATGAGCCCCGACGATCCCGCCCTCATCGCCGCCTTCGCCGCGGCCAACGGCGTGGCGTTTCCGCTCCTCTCCGCCCCGCGTGATGCGACCGGCGTGCCGCTGGTCATGGCGGCGTACGGCGCGTTCGGCGAGAAGAACCTCTACGGGCGCACCGTCACCGGCGTCCGCCGCTCCAGCGTGCTCATCGCGAGAGATGGACTCATCGCCCACCACTGGCCCGTGGTCCGCGCGACGGGTCACGCAGAACGCTTCGTGCGGTTCATGCAGGACCGCTGATCATCGGCAAGAGAACCCCTCTCGCGGTTTACCGCACATCTCGACCGCGAACCCCGTCGATGGTGTGCATGCCAAAGTACCTGTCATGAACGTGGATCGAGGACAGCAGCCCATCACCATAGAACATGCCCGGAATGAAGTCCCCCACCTTCCGGATCGAGGCCGACCCATCCGCGAAGGCCGCAGGTGCGGACCGGGAGAGGCGCGGGATGTCAGCGTGGAAGTCCATCGGGTAAGACGACAAGAGAGTCACTTTGGCCGCTGGCAGAGCAACCTCGTGCTGATACGTGCCGCGCCACTGTGACTTGCCCTCTCGTGTTCGATCATTCCAGTAACCCGGGTCGGCAAAGTACGAGCAACTGTGGTAGAACTGGTGCCCTGCGATGCCATTGATGGCCCTTGACTCAGCGTCACCGAAGACTTCCCGCTCTCCGTCGCCCATCCCCAGTCTGTCCGCCACAAAGGAGTGCCATGCAAAGTGCATGTCGAAGTAATGGTCCAATGTGAAGCCCCCTTCCCGGTTCACAAAGGGCACATATACCGGCACCCCGCTCGGATCGCCGAAGAACACATGGGCCCCGCGAGAGTCATTGGTATACACGTCAAGCAACGCCGCCGACTGTCGGAGGTTCGAGAGTGTCTGCGCGTCCCACGCTCGCTTCCGAACGCCCGAGAGCGAGGGGAAGACAAGCACAAGCACCCCCGCGATGATCAGAAGCGAGACCATCACTTCGAGGAGCGTAAACCCGTGGCACCGCGCCCTTGGAGAAGCGAGGCCCAGGGGAAGACCGCCAGAGCAAGTGTCGCGCTCATCCACACGCCAGCACGCGAATCCGCCTGCTTGCGCATGTACGCATCGATCAGTCCGAAACAGGCACATGTTGGCCTTTCGTTGAGAACGAGATGGACCGCGACGACGGAAAAAACGGTCAGCATCATGGCAAAGACAGCCACCCTGAGCGGCATTCGCCACACCCCGCAAATCCAGCCTCCCGCCGCCACGACCTCGACAGTTGGGACCATGAAC
>JBQTIJ010000113.1:0-12493 GCA_052388255.1 Phycisphaerales bacterium | reverse complement strand
CGTGGCGGGTGTTGCGACGGGACAGACGGGGACGGACCTCAACAACCCCAAGGGGTGGCTTGACTGGCCTTTCCTGCGAACTGGAAACGCGAACCTGACGCAGGCGATCCCGGGTCGGGGCTTTGATCGGATCATCCGGGTGGCGTACTGGATCAACGCGATCAATCCGATCGGTGGGACGGTGCTGGTGGAGCAGGACCTGCACTACACCGGTTCGGTGGGGTATGGACCGGGGAGCAACGGGCTGTTTGTGAACCAGACACGGGTCAGCGCGTTCAGCCATCCGGCGAATCTCATCGCGACGGCGGACGGCCTGTATGCCGGCCGACAGCGCGACAACCAGATCGGGCTGGCCAACAGCCGCATCGGCTACCGGCATCCGGGCCCGGGCGGGGGAGCGGCGAACGTCGCGTTTGCTGACGGCCACTGTGCCTCGCTGGGCGGCAAGTCTTTCCCTCGTGCATTGGGCGGGACGAATACGCCGGCCGAAGTGCGCCTCGAGAACCTCGCTCAGAAGCCCACGGTCTACGCCAACCCAGAGAAGGTCCTCGGACCGTGAGGGCGTGTGGCGCTCAAGTGGTCTTCGCGGCGGCCGGAATCCGTGCCCGTGGCTCGGGCGACCTCAACTCGTGATCCATGCAACGACATCGCGTACCTGAACTCATGGACGATCCCCAAGCCGACCCCCGCGCCCTCAAGGACGCGCTGGGGTATTTGCGGAAGGTGAACCGGAGGTTGGGGGGAGAGGCGACGCTGATCGGGCAACTCAATCGATGGGCGGTCGATTGGCCTGTGGGGGCACGGGTGGAGCTGCTCGACATCGCCACCGGGTCAGCGGACCTGCCGATCGCCGCCTGTCGCTGGGCCGATAGCCGCGGCTTTGATCTCAGGATCACCGCCGTTGATATCCACGCCACAACGCTGCGGCTGGCAGGAGAGGAGGTTGCCCGTGCGGGGCTTTCGGACCGGGTCGTGCTCGAAGAAGTCAGCGCGATGCGGCTCATGGATCGGTACTCGTTTGACAGCTTCGACTATGTCCACGCGGGGCTTTTTCTGCACCATCTCCCGGAACTGGAGATCGTGACGGTGCTCCGGATCATGGACCGTCTGGCACGCCGGGGGATCCTCTGGAATGACCTCATCCGGTCTCGGGTGGGGTTGTGGTTCATTACGGCGGCGACGATGTTCGCGGCGGAGATGCCCCGACACGATGCGCGGGCGAGTGTGCGAGCGGCGTTCACGAAACGCGAAGCGCTCGGGCTGGCTCAGAGCGCGGGAATCGAACGGGCAACCTACCGGGGAAACCTGCTGACGCACCGGTTCGGAATCTCGACGACCAAGCGCTTCCATGGGAGGCCGTTGCCGGTGCGTGATGGGCTTTCGAACGGTCAATCGCCGATGGGACCGGCGGCTCCGGAGAGGCGGTAAGTGGTATGTTCGTGGCGTGCTCTACGCATACGGGAGTTCTTGCATGCGTAGGCACTCGTGGTAGTATGGAGGAAGCGGAACAGGGATAAGTCTCTGTTGCGCAGCGCCCCGGGTCGTACCGGGGCGTGTGAAGAACATCCTGTGGAGAGAGAACCATGATCGCCGAACGCGCTGGTCGGACCGTCGGGTCACGTCGGGTGGTGTACTCCGCGTGTGCGCTGCTGAGCGCGGCGGGCACGCTGGCATCGGTCGCTGTCGGTCAGGACACGTTTTGGAATGCCGGGGTGACGGGAAACTGGTTCACGCCTGGGAACTGGAACAACGGTGTCCCCATCGCCACGCGCGACGCGATCGTGGACAACGGCACATCGAACGTTGCCGCGGCCGGGGGCGTCTTCCGGAGTCTCCTGATCGGGAGCAACGGCGCGGCGACGGGGACTGTCAATGTGGACGGGCCGGGTGACCTGACGGGCCTGCGGATCTGGGTCGGCGGCTTTGGCGCGCAGACCGGCACCGGGATTTTCAACATCGGCGTGGGTGCGGCGGCGAACGTCACTGTTGAAAACATCTTCATGGGGACCAACGCGAGCTCTGGCACGATGAACATCCGTCGCGCCAGCAACCTCGTAGTCTCTGAGCTGATGTTCCTGGGCCGAGAGAACAACGGCGCGGCCCAAGGGGCCGTCGTGAGTCAGGATGGTGCTGGGAGCAGTGTGCGGGTGCTGGGGTCACTCTTTGTTGGTCGTGAGCGCGGCTCCAAGGGCTACTACAACCTGGTCAACGGAACACTCTTCTCGCCCGTGATCGAACTGGGCGATCAGGGCATGATGGGGGCGACGCCAGCGTCAACGGGCCGGATCGACGTTCGCAACAACTCGATCCTGTCGGTCAGCAACCGGATCGATATCGGGAGTTTCAGCGGCGGGCGGGGGCAGCTCTTCATGTTCGGCAACGGCACGACGCAGAACCCTGTCATCCGGGGCCTGCAGGCCAACGGGATGGTCGCGCCAGACGCGACGGTCTTCGTGAACGGATCCGCGGGTGAACTGCGCGGCAACGGCATCTTCGACGTGAAGGTGCGTTACACGTCCGACATTCAGCCGGTCATCGGGCGGCGTGTGAGCATCACCTTTGACCGCGACATGCTGCGCTATAGCGACACATTCAACTGTGCGCCCGGGCTGACGGTTCAGAACGTGGCGGCGGCGGGCGACGGCGGAGCCACGGGGCTTGGCAAGCGCACAACGCTGACGAACAACATGCTCCCCAACACCGTGTACAACATCACCTGGGGTGACGGAACCCCTGCCCGTGATATTGGGTTCAGCGGCGACGGCGCAAAGATGGCGAACCTGACGGTGCCGTACAGCAACATGGGCGTGGCTGCACCGATCGAGAGCCGCCTGCGGCTGTGGGGCTTCGGGCAGTACCACCGGCAGACTTCAAACGCCGGGATGGGGTTCGCGACGACTGCGGCGGACAAGCAGGGGGAGATCCGGAACCTGACGCTCTTCAATGAGAGCGATTCGTCGGTGGGCGTCGATCTGCCGAACCGGACGGTGACGGGCCGTGATCGAAATGTGCAGACGGGCTTCGCGGCGGGTGAAGGCGGTTTTGATATCGGCATCGGCGGTCGGGCCGCCATGCCGCTGCACCAGGACCCGCGGATGCGCCCGCTGCACGCGGGTGGCCTGACCGGGGCCGGGGTGCTGATGGGCCAGCTCGAGCCCGGAGCCGCCTTCTTCCAGCATGGCGCTTTTGACGACTGGAGCAGCAACGACGCGAACGCGCGCCGGATCAGCCGCTTCTTCGGCATCAACACCGACTCGGGGCGGCCTGAGAATGGGCTCACCGGGCAGGGTGCCCCCTCTGAGTCAACCTCCGCCCATGCGACGCGGGTGGCCTCAGTGATGGTGGGCTTTGATCCGCTGGGCATTCATGTCGATGCACAGTCTCGCTTTGAACCGGTGGGCCGTCGAGTGGGGACGGGCTTTGGCTTCACCGGCGCTGCCCCGGGCGCCTCGCTCATCTCGCATGATTACGCCAACGGCTTTGGCGAGGTCGCGGGGCTGAACTTCCTTGCCGACGCAGGGTGCAAGATCATCAACGCGTCGTTCGGCTTGGGGCCCGCGACCGGGGATGGGTCGGGGACTCTCGAACTGGCAGTCGATCACTGGGCAGAACGCAACGGGATGATCTTCACGAAGAGCGCAGGGAACAGCGGCCCGGGGCCGGCATCGGTGACGAACCCGGGTGGCGCGTACAACGCGATCGTGGTGGGGAATGTCGAGTTCTCCGGTACTACTGCGTATCCAACGAACTACGACGTTCGGCTCTGGGAGATCGCGCCCTCGTCATCGCGCGGGCCAGTCCCCGGGACGCAGCGTTCAAGGCCGGACCTTGTGGCCCAGGGAACGGGAAACCTGTCGGCGTTCCGGATGGAGATCGGCGTGCCACAGGCGGACAACACGCTGCCCACGGTCAACGACCCGGCATACTCCGTCGCGGGCAGCCGCGGGCTGTACAGCACGCAGGGCCGATTGAACGACCCGGCGAGCCCGGGTGCTCCGGATGAGAGCCCCGTGACAGGGACGTCGTTCGCTGCGCCGACAGTGGCGGGCGTCGCCGCGCTCATGGTGCAGAGGGCTCGACAGGCGGGCCCGCTGAATGCGGCGGAGAGCCCCCTCTTGGTCAAGAGCATCCTGCAGACCTCGGCGGACAAGGACCCTGCTCGGTGGGGGCAGAACACGCGGGTAACCCCGCTCGCGCAGGGCTCAACGACCACGACGCCACTGTCATTCCAGTGGGGCGCGGGCATGCTCGATCCGCGCGGCGCGATCAACCTACTGAACGCGGGTGCCAAAGACAGGGGGCTCAACAACCCCGTCGACGGCGACGGCTGGAGTTCCCAGACGCTCATCAGCGACAGCGATGGCAACGACTTCGCCCCCGGAATCAACGGGCATATTTACCGCTTCAACAACGTAGCGGCTGGGAGCCCCTTCACCGCCACGCTGAACTGGTTCCGGCATGTTGAGTCGGACTTCAACGCCGGTGGGAACCTGACGGTCATCAACTTCATGCCCGCGGCGGAACCGCTCATCGATCTCAATCTCTCGTTCTACAAGTATGATGCGATGAACAACACACTCGCCCTCGCGTTCAGCTCTGAGAGTGTCGAGGACAATCTGGAGCACATCTTCATCCCCTCGATCGCCATGACGGGCGACTACTTGCTCGCTGTCACGTACGGCGGGATGTTCGCGAATCGGCCGAACCTGCACGAGAACTACGGACTTTCTTGGTCGTTTGATCTTGTGCCTTCGCCGGGCGCCGTGGGCCTGCTGACACTGGCGGGTCTCTACGCGTCGCGGCGTCGTCGGGCCTGACCGGACTCGACCGGCCTCGCCGAATCGCCATGATCCTTCAGCCGCCGCGGCGCTCCGCAAGGACACCGCGGCGGTTTTCTTGTCGGCGGCGGGGGCGGAGCCCAGTTCATGTGCCGCGTGTGTTGCCAAAGAGGAGAATGTGCAGCCGCGGGCAGTAGCGAAAGCCGCGGGCGGTGCAGGCGCTCAGGAGCCAATCGTGCTGGCCGGGCTGGGGCGCGGTGACTCCCTCGGGCATGAGGAGCACGGTGTCGGGGGACCAGCCGCGAAGGCCGGCGAGAAGGGCATCGACTTCGGCGAGTTCCCCCGGTGAGGCGAGGACGAACTTGAGTTGGTGAACGGGGAACTCGTCGAGCAAGGCCTGGAGCGTGGGGAGGTGGAGACGGCGGGCCTCATGGCGGGCGCGCCATGCGCCGTCAGGGTCGCGCGGGTCTGTGGTTGAGGGGGTGGAACTGGAAAGTTTGGGGCTGAGCGAAAGGAGGTCGCAGGCGAGTTTCGCGGCGGGGCGGGCGATGGTGCCCGCGGTTTCGACGGTGATGTAGTGGCCCTGTTCGCGGAGTGCGCGGGAGAGGGGCTCGACGGCGTCGAACATCATCGGTTCACCGCCGGTCAAGACCACGTCGCGTACGCCGCTGGCGAGCGCCCGCTGAGCGAGCAGGGAGAGCGCGACCGGGCCGCCGTCCGGGGACCAGCTTGCGTAGGGCGTATCGCACCATCCACAGCGAAGGTTGCAGCCGCTGACGCGGATGAAGTGGCTGGGGATGCCGGCGCGGAGACCCTCGCCCTGGATCGAGGTAAAGGTCTCGGAGATGGGGAGCGTTTCGGCCATGGAGCGCGGGGCGAAGGGTCGAATCGGTTCATGGATGGTACGAGGAGCAGGGGGACGTACCCTGTGGGACGATGCTTGAGGTGCGATCGGTCTCCAAGAGTTACGGCTCATTTCGCGCGGTGCGCGAGGTTTCGTTTGACGCGCGGCCGGGACAGGTCACCGGGTTGCTCGGTCCGAATGGGGCGGGGAAGACGACGCTCATCCGGATGATCGCGGCGTACTTGACGCCCAGTGCAGGAGCGATTCGTGTGGCGGGGCATGACACGGTCGATGCCTCCGGCGCGGCCCGAGCGGCGATCGGGTACCTGCCGGAATCGGCACCGCTTTACCCAGAGATGACGGTCGAGGGATACCTGCGGTATCGGGCCGGGCTCTTTGGCCTTGGGCGAAGCGCGGGGCACGCGGCGGTGGAGCGGACGATCGAACGCTGCTGGTTGACCGAGATGCGACGGCGGCGGATCGGGTCGTTGTCGAAGGGGTATCGCCAGCGGACGGGGCTCGGCGCGGCATTGCTGCACGATCCACCGGTGGTGCTGCTTGATGAGCCGACAAGCGGGCTTGACCCGACCCAGATCCTCGCGATGCGGGGGCTCATCCGTGATCTTGGGCGCGAGAAGACCGTGCTGGTCTCGTCGCACATTCTGGGCGAGGTGGAGCAGACGTGCGATCGGGTGGTGATCATCGCGCGGGGACGGTTGCGGGCCCAGGGGCGGCCGCAGGAGTTGATCGCGGCGGGGATGCCGGCGCAGGGGTGTCGAGTGGGTTTCGCGAAGGGGACAGATATGGCGGAGGCCCGCGCGCTGCTGCAGGGGCTTTCGTGCGTTGGGGTGTGCCGGGCGACGGGAAGCGGGCAGGATGCAAGCGCCGATGATGGAGGGGTGTGGTTTGAGATCGAGGGTGCTGCTGGGACCTCTGACGACGTGTGTGAGGTAGTGGGACGGGCGGCGATGGCGCGAGGGTTGGTGGTCCGGCAACTGAGCTCAAATCGGCCGACGCTCGAGGATGTCTTTCTGCGCGTGGTGGAGTGCGCGGATGACGACGGAGTCGGCGTTCGGGCGTCGTCAGGATCGTGAATCATGGTCGCGCGGGTGCGAATCGCTCTTGTTGCGCGTCAAGCAAACACCGAACCGGGCGTATGATCGTGACTTTCCCTCACGCCGTCGCGCGGTGCTTCGGTGAAATGGGGGTAGAGCATTCCTCAGAGCAAAGACGCGCCCGCCATGCCCCTCCTGACCAAAGGCCTTGAAGGTGTTGTTGCCTCGGAAACGAAGATGTCCTTCATCGATGGCGAGAAGGGCGTGTTGGAGTACGTGGGCATTCCCATCGATGACCTGGCGCGGAACTCGACCTTTGAGGAGACGACCTTCCTGCTGTGGAACTGCCGGCTGCCGACGCGGACGGAACTGGAGGGGTTCGCGCTCGATCTGCGTTCGCGCTATGACCTGCCCAAGGGGTTGATTGAGCAGATCGCGGCTCTGCCGAAGTACGCCCAGCCGATGCACATGCTGCGGACGATGGTCTCGTCGCTGAGCATGTATGACGCGGAGCCCAACCGCAACGACGCGGCCTCGGCCCGGGATAAGGCGCTGAACATCCTGGCGCAGGCCCCGGCGATTGTCGCGTTCTTTGATCGGCATCGGCGGGGGTTGCCCATTGTCGCACCGCGCAAGGACCTGACCTTCGCCGCGAACTTTCTGTACATGCTCAACGGCAAAGAGCCCACGCCGACGATGGCGCGGGCGTTTGACGCGTGCATGATCCTGCACGCCGACCACGGGCTGAACAACTCGACCTTCACGGCCCGGGTGATCGCGAGCACGAAGAGCGATGTCTACTCGGCCATGTCAGGGGCGATCGGGTCTCTTCGCGGGCCCCTGCACGGCGGGGCGAACGAGGACGTGATGAAGATGCTGAACCTCATCCCCACAGTGGGGGACTGCGAGAAGTTCATTCAGGACAAACTGGCGAAGAAGGACCTGATCGCGGGGTTCGGGCACCGGGTGTACAAGGCCTACGACCCGCGCGCAACCTATCTGAAGACGCTTGCCAAGCAGCTCGCGGAGGACACGGGCAACGAGGCGCTCTATCAGAAGAGCCAGGCCATCGAGCAGGTGATGCTGCGTGAGAAGGCCGCGAAGGGGATTTACCCCAACGTCGATTTCTACTCCGCGACCACGTACCACTGCATCGGGCTGCAACTGGACCTCTTCACACCCATGTTCGCGCTTTCGCGCCTGACGGGGTGGAGCGGGCATGTGATCGAGCAACTGTCGGACAACCGGCTCTTCCGTCCGAATGCGGAGTATGTGGGCCCGCACGCGGTGGCATACACCCCGTTGGCGCAGCGCTGAGCGGTTGGTTGGTCCCCCCGACGAAGGAGGGACCATTGGGCCGCCGCATCCGGCGACCCCCGCGGTGCGAACTCGGCAGGGTGCGGTTCAATGCGTAGAGATGCAGAACGTTCGGCCAACGGAGCAGATATGAAGAACCTGAATCACCGCTTTCTGGTTGTCTCCGCGGCGCTCGCACTGACGGGCACAGCAGCGACCGGGCAGGAGGCGACCAAGCCCGCTCCGGCCAAGCAGGAGCCGGCGAAGCCCGAACCTGCGAAGACTGAGCCCGCCAAGCCGGCCCCGGCCGCGACAGAGCCCGCAACGCAGCCAGCCAAGGAGACGGCCAAGTCCCCTGCGAAGGAGACCGCGACGACCGACGCGGCGTATGTGCTCGGCCACACGCTCAAATCGATTGACGGCAAGGATGTGAACCTTGCCGACTACAAGGGCAAGGTCGTGTTGATCGTGAACGTGGCGAGCAAGTGCGGGTACACCAAGCAGTACGCAGGGCTTGAGAAGCTCTACAAAGACAAGGCCGCGGCTGGGCTGGTGGTTCTGGGAATCCCGGCCAACGAGTTCGGCGGGCAGGAGCCGGGGACCGATTCCCAGATCGCAGAGTTCTGCAAGAACGATTACGGCGTGACGTTCCCCATGCTGGGCAAGGTGAGCGCCAAGGGCCCGAACCAGCACGCCCTGTTCAAGCAGCTCTCGGCTCAACCGGCCCCGATCGGCGGAGACCCCAAGTGGAACTTCACCAAGTTCCTTGTGGACCGCGAGGGGAAGGTGGTGGCGCGGTTTGATTCAGCGGTGAAGCCAGAGGACAAGGAACTGACCTCCAAGGTGGACGCCTTGCTGGCGCCAGCCAAAGGCAAGTAAGCCGGGCGGGCATCCCGTTCATACCCTTGGGGCATGTTCGAACGCCTCTCTGAATCGTTCTCGGCAGCCCTGCGCAAGCTCGCGGGCAAGGACCAACTCTCGCAGGCCAACGTCGCGGAAGCGATGCAGGATGTGCGCCGTTCGCTGATCGAGGCGGACGTGAACCAGGACGTTGTGGACAAGTTCTGCGCCGATGTGGTGGCCGACTCGGTCGGGCGCGACGTGACCAAGTCGCTGAACCCCGGGCAGGAGATGGTGGGCATCGTCTTTGAGCGGCTGGTCGCGCTCCTGGGCGAGATGCCCGCGATCCCCGCGAACGCGACCCACGAGGAGGTCAGCCGGATCATGCTCGCCGAAGGGCCGGGCGTGCTCCAGGTCTCGCCCGGGCCGACGATCATCATGCTCTGCGGGTTGCAGGGTTCAGGCAAAACGACCACCGCGGGAAAGCTCGCCGGGTGGCTGAAGAAGCGGGGACGCTCGGTCATGCTGGTCGCGGCCGACCTGCAGCGGCCCGCTGCGGTTGAGCAGCTTGAGACCGTGGCCCAAGCGGTGGAGCGAGACCTTGCCGGTGGGGCCCAGGTGCACTTCTACGGCGAGAGTGACAAGTCCGCGGCCTATGGGAAAGCCGTGGGCGTGGCTGTCGACGTGTGCAGGCGCGGGATCGCCAAGGCACGGCAGATGGGCGTTGACACCGTGATCCTCGATACGGCCGGTCGGCTCCACGTCAACGACGAGCTGATGGGGGAAGTGAAGCAGGTTCAGGCCGTCACCCGGCCGCACCAGATCTTCCTTGTGGTCGATGCGATGACGGGCCAGGATGCGGTGCGATCGGCACGGGCCTTCCATGAAAAGCTCAACGTGGATGGGCTGATCATGACCAAGTTCGACAGCGACACCCGCGGCGGCGCGGCGCTGACGGCCAAGACCGTGACCGGGGCACCGATCCGGTTTATCGGCGTGGGGGAGAAGCTCGAAAACCTTGAGGAGTTCCACGCGCAACGCATGGCGGGGCGCATCCTCGGGATGGGCGACGTGGTGTCGCTGGTGGAACGGGCCAAGGAGCAGGTGAGCGAGGAGGACGCGCGCAAGCTCGAGGAAAAACTCGCCAAGGGCGAGATGACGATGGACGACTTCCTCGGGCAGCTCAAATCGCTCCGCCGGATGGGGCCGCTCAAGCAGCTCCTGGGCATGCTGCCGGGCGTGGGTGGGATGCTGAAGGATGTGCATATCGACGACAAGCACCTCAACCGCGTGGAGGGGATCATCCACTCCATGACGCGCGAGGAGCGTGCCAGCGTGAAACTCCTGAACAACTCGCGCCGGCGCCGCATCGCCAAGGGCTCGGCGAGCAGCGATGCCGAGGTCGGTCAGCTTGTGCGCCAGTTCGAGACTGTGAGCATGCTCAGCAAGAACATGGCGAACATGAGCGCGCTCGACAAGATCAAGGCCGTCAAGCAGATGGGCCAGCAGGGGGGGATGTCGGGCATGGTGCCGGGGCTCACGGGCATGCCCGGGTTCAGAACCAAGGGCTCATCGCACACGCCGGGAGTCAAGGCGCTCTTCAAGAAGCGAAAGAAGTGATGCGCCGGTCGCTGGCCCATTGGGGGCCGTGACGTGGGCTCGCTCAGACCGTCTCGATTTCCTTTGTCTTGTTCGCGACCAAGGTGTCGGTCTCGGTCTCGTACTTCTTGAGAAGGTCCTGGATCTCGGTCTTGAGCTGCTCGAGCTCGTCCTCGGGGAACTTGTTGCCGGCCTTGAGGCCGTCGGCGAGCTTGTTGCCATCCCGGCGCGCGTTGCGCATCGAGACCTTCGCCTCTTCGGCGAGCTTCTTGCATTGGGCCGAGAGCTGCTTGCGGCGGTCGCCCGAGAGCGCGGGCAGATTGATCCGCAGCTGCGCTCCCTCGCTCATCGGGTTCAGGCCCAGGCCCGCGGCCTCGATGGCCTTCTTGATGTCGCCGATGCTCTGCTTGTCAAAGGGCTTGATGAGCAGTTGCGTTGCCTCGGGCACGCTGATCGTCGCGAGCGACTTCAGGTCGCTCTGGCTGCCGTAGTAATCGACACGCACGTTCTCCACGATCGACGGGCTGGCCCGACCGGTGCGGATGCCGCGGAGTTCCTTCTTGAGGTGCTCCATGGACTTGGTCATGTGCTCTTCGGTTTCGAGGAGGATGGTGTCGGGGTCCATAGGGCGTCAGGGTAGGTGGTGCGGGCGTTGGGGTGGGTTTGGTCAGCCGGAGATGAGGGTGCCGAGCCGGGCACCCTCGACGATCTGGCGAACGGCGCCGGCGGGCCTGAAGTCAAAGACGATGATGGGGATGCGCCCTTCCTGGCACATGGTGAAAGCGGTCATGTCCATGACAGCGAGCTTCTTGCTCAGGGCTTCAGAGAAGGTGAGCGTGTCATAGCGAGTGGCGGTGGGGTCGCGCTTCGGATCGGCGGAATACACCCCGTCGACCTTGGTGGCCTTCAAGATCACCTGACAATCAAGCTCGCGAGCCCGGAGCGCAGCGCATGTGTCGGTGGTGCAGAAGGGGTTGCCGGTGCCGCCGACGAGGATGAGCACGCGCCCCTTGTCAAGGTGCCGCAGGGCTCGCCCGCGGATGAAGGGCTCCGCGACGGCCTTGATCTCAATGGCGGACATCACGCGCGAGTCGACGCCGACGGCAAGGAGGGCTTCCTTGAGGGCCAGACCGTTGATCACGGTGGCGATCATGCCCATGTAGTCGGCGGTGCCCTGGTGGATGTGGCCGATCTTGGCAAGCGATGCGCCACGGATGAAGTTGCCGCCCCCGACCACAAGGGCGATCTGGGCTCCGGTATCGCGGGCGGCTTTGATCTCGCGGGCGATTTGATCAATGTCGCCCGGATTGAGCCCCCCGCCTGCGCCCGTCCCGGCCAGGGCCTCGCCGCTGAGTTTCAGAAGCACGCGCGAGTAGGGAGCGGTCGTCCGGCGCGGCTGGGTTGAGGGGGATTCGGTCGGGGAATGGGGGGGGACGGGAGAGGCAGGCGCGCTCGGCATGGTGAAAAGAGGGTAGAGCATCGAACCAAGGCGCACGCGGGTGCGAATCGGGGGTCGCCATCAACACGGCCGGTGAGGGCGGACGCGGCGTAAAGTCGGCAGTGGAGTAGCGGTCTTGGACGATGTTCCCTTGGCAAGGCCGGACGATCCGCAGCAGTGTGGGAGCAACCGGGCCAAGGCGGGATGGTCGCAGGGGAGGGGAGTGGGCGGAGCGGTGGCCGGCGCGGTGCTTGGTGGCGCTGGGAATCGTGATGGATGATCCATGAGTGAGCCCAGCCCCAGCATTCCTCTCCCCGGTACCCGGCCCCCGCCGGAGACCATGTCGCACCTGATCATGCGCTGGGCGACCCGCGCGATCGTGGTGGGTGTAGCGGCCTCGTGCCTCGGGCATCTGGTCTTCCTCGCGATTGCGTCGGCTGTCTCGCTCGCGGGCCCGGCCCAGGCGGGCAACAGCGCCACCGGCTCGCAGGGTGTGCAGATGGCCGTGATGAGTGCCGAGCAGTTTGGCGCGCTGGAGGAAGCCGCCCTTGATACGGCCATGCCGGCGATTGCCGACGGGCCGCCGACCGCGCTCCCGGGGATTGACCTTCGCGACACGCCCGGCGGAGGCGGGCTGCCGGAC
>JBQTIJ010000112.1:0-6271 GCA_052388255.1 Phycisphaerales bacterium | reverse complement strand
AGTTTCTCTATCAGTCGCGCACCTCGCTTCGGTTCCGGTCCCGGCGGGTGGTGCGGGATCCGTGCCCGCGACGGCGACACCGAGCGGTGCGGTCAACGGCTGAAGTCAGTGTGCTGACGAGGCGCGGGCGTTGTAGCGTGTGACAAACGCTTCGTACTGGGCGGGGGTGTCTATCCCCGCGGTGGCCACGCGCGCCAGGGCTACGGCGATGGCGTGTCCATGCTCAAGGACGCGGAGCTGCTCGAGCTGCTCAGACCGCTCCAGCGGCGACGAGGGGAGCGCGAGGTAATGGTCGAGGAAGTCGCGTCGATAGACGTAGACGCCCACATGGCGCAGCGGCCGGGCAGCGCCGGTGCCGTCGCGGTCGATTGGGATCGGTGCGCGCGAGAAATAGAGCGCATGGCCAGAGCGGTCGCGGACAACCTTCACGATGTTCGGGTCGCGCACATCGTCGCCAGCGGCGAGAGGCGCGGCGACGGTCCCGACCTGGGCTCGTTGGCTCTCGACGAGGGCCGTGGCGGCAAGGTCCAGGACGTCTTCCTCCATCTCCGGCTCATCGCCCTGGGCGTTCACAATCAGCGCATCTCCGGGAAGCCCGAGCAGATGGGCCGCCTCGGCAAGGCGCGATGTGCCATTGGGGTGGTCGGCGCGGGTGAGCAGCACGCGCGTGCCGAAGGGACGGAGCGCATCGGCGATTCGCTGGTGGTCCGCCGCGACCACGACCTCGGCCCCTGCCCGGGCAAGGGCTGAGCGGCTCGCGGCCTCAACGACGTGCTGGACGAGGGGCCGGCCGGTGCGCGCGGCAAGGACCTTCTCCGGAAAGCGGGTGGACGCGAGCCGGGCGGGAATGACGATCGTCGTGGAGGTGGCCATGGACGACGGGCCCCTCGGCCGGGGCGGCCGGAGTGCTCAGGGTGTCGGACCGCCCTTGAGGCGGAGAACAAGGGCCTTGATCTGGTCACGGCGGGCCCGGGCATCCTTGAAGCTGATCTGCTGCATGGTGATGTTGGAGACGAGTTTGAGCGCCTCCTCGGCGCTGGGGAGGTCCTTCATCTCGTCTGCCCGGCGCTGCAGCGAACACATCAGGCCATACTTGAGGTCAATCGCCGCGGCGTCGTTCTGGTCCGGGAGGCCTTCGAGACCTGCGCGGAAGGTGTCGATGGCTTCATCGTCCCAGCCGATGGCCTGAAAGGAGAGTCCGAGCGCGTAGAGCGCGGGGCCGCGGAGCTTGGTATCGGCCTTGGCCTGCTGGAACTGGTCGATCGCTTCCTGGTGCTTTCCGAGTTCGAAGTACCTCTTGCCGAGGTCGAGCTTGAGCTCCATGTTGGTGGGATAGGCCTTGACGCGGAGTTCAAACTCACCCGCCTCAAGCCGGAGCTGGGCCTGATATGCCGCCGTAAACGCCTCCCGTTCCGGGGCGTTCTCGGGCATGCCTTCGAGTTTGCTCTGGAGGGCCTTGAGCGCCCGCCGGCCCTGGCGGACCCGGATCTCGCCCGCGTTCTGGCGGAAACCAAACTCCTGCGTCTCGGTGTAGGCCTTGATCAGCAGGTCATAGGCCATGTCGTCGTCGCCCGGCGCGCTCCGCTGCAGGAGCGCCGTCGCGTACTTGCGGATCGTCGGTTTGTCGAGCGGGCTGGCCTCGTACTCGGCCTTCGCCTGGACGAGCATCCGTTCGATCGTGCCCTCGCTCTTGGAGATGCGGTCGGTCTCGTCCATCATCCGTTGCTTGTCGAGGTCGCGCACGTTCTGTCGGAAGCCGCCCTCCTGGCCGGTCTTTTCATAGCCGCCGCGGCTCATAGTGGATTGGGCGGAGAGGTTCCGGACATAGGCGGAGAGCTTGTTGTCCGCCGGATCAAGCCGATAGGCCGCCTCGCCCGCCTGCACGGCAAGGTCAAACTGTTCCTGCTTCTCCGCGATGTCCATCAGCCGCACAAAGTTGGACTTGCGTGGCTTGGGATCGGCGAGGGCGACCTTCAGCGCGGTCGGCATCATCCAGAGCGAGATGATCGTGAGCCCGATGTTGGCCGCGGCTCCGACGGCCGACACCGCGAGGGCGGGGTCGAGGGGCTTGCAGGCCCATTCGAGGAGAGCGTTCAGGTATTTGTCAACGTCGGTACGGCCGGTGATGGCGTTGGTGACTTCCTTGGTGGGGCCCTTCTTGGTCTGCTCAGTGAAGGACTTGGCCGAAGCGGTGAAGGCCTTGACCGATTCAAGATTGCCGGGATCAAACCGCAGCCCCGAGAGCCAGCAGCGCATGGCGTACTCGAAGTTGCCCGCCTCGTGGCTCACGCGGGCATGGTCAAACCACCGCTTGCCTTTTTCGGGCGAGTAGTCGAAGCCACCCGTACCCGCATCGCCCCCGCTGACCGTCCCCGGGGGCGTGCTTGCGGCCGCTTGGTCCTTCTCCGCGTCGTTGCCTTTCTTCCAGCCGAAGATCGCCAAAGCTTGGTCCTTTCGGAGCGTCTACGCGGTTCAGGGCCGCCGGGTTCCTTCCCTGCGCCCGCCGCGCGAATGTTAGCGACGGGGCACACCCTTTGCGCGGCCGGGCGAACCATCAGCCCGGGCCGCTCCGGGGGAGCGTACGGCGCGACCCGCCCAGCTTCGCCGCATCGCGAAGGCCCTCGATGCGTCCCGCCCATGAATCCGCCTGGAGCGCGGCTTCCTCGGCCCGAAGTCGCCGGCATTCACGGATGCTCGCCTCCCAAAGGAGTTGCAGCCGGTCTGGATCGCCGCCAGAGACACTCGTGATCTCGGCGGTCAGCCCGGCGATCGTGACCGTGGCCTCGTCACCCTCGACGGCGGCCAGGATGTCGGATGCACTGATCTCCTCGCCTTCGGCCGTCAGGGCGGTCAGGGCAGCGGCGATCGACGCAAGGCCGGGGAGCGCCGAGTCCTTGCAGGCACGCCCGAGGAGCCATTGCCGCTCGGCGGGTTCGAGCTGGAGTGCAAAGACCGGGTCGTAGACACAGAGGCCGATGGCCTGCTCGAGCGGTGTGCGAAGTTTGGTCGGCTGCACGAGTGGCTGGACCGGCTCGGGGCTCCGCCGCTGGGCGTGGCTGGGGATCGCCCGCACGACCGTCTCCTCGGGCATGCCCATGATGCGGGCGATGTGCTGGATGATCAGCCGCTTGCGGATCGGCGGGATGCGGTCAAGGCCCATCTCCGCGAGGCGGGCGAGTTCCTCTTCCACCGCCCGGGTGCGGGCGATAGGGGCGAGCGTGGACAGTTGGGCCTTCAGCCGCGCCAGCCGAAACTCAAGGGCAGGGGTGGCGTTCTGAATGATCGACGCAAAGCGCTCGCGGCCGCCCTGCTGCTTGAGCAGTTCATCAGGGTCCTTGGCGCCGACGCCCGCAGCGCGGGCGCTCGCCATAGTGGCGATCTTGACCTCGACCGGCTCGGCAAAGAGGGCCTCGATGGCGCGGTCGGCCGCACGCTGGCCGGCATCGTCGCCGTCAAAGAAGAGGACGACTTCATCGCAGAGCCGTCGCAAGACCCGAACCCCGAGCGTCGTGAGCGCCGTGCCCAGTGTCGCCACGACATTCGTCACACCCGCTTGGTGACAAGCGATGCAGTCCATGTACCCCTCGGTCACGATGGCGACGCGGGCTTGACGGATCGCCGCGGATGCGAACGGCAGGCCATAGAGCGTCGCGGACTTGTTGAAGAGGGGGGATTCGGGTGAGTTCAAGTACTTCGGCTCATCCTCCTCCTTGATCTTCCGGCCACCGAACGCGATGACCCGTCCCAGCGCATCGTGGATGGGGAAGATGAGCCGGTTCCGGAGCGCGTCGTAGTGGCCGCCGCTGCTCTCCCGGGCCTTCAGGAGCCCCGCGGCGACAAAGGGCTCGATCCCCATGTTCTTTGACCCGAGGGTCATCAGCAGCCCGTCCCAGCGATCCGGTGCGGCCCCGAGCCCGAACTGCTCGACCATGGCTGCGGAAACACCGCGCCGGGCCAGCACTTCGCTCGCGGCCTTGCCATGTTCACTATGAGCGAGGATGGTCTTGAAGAAACTCTGCGCGAAAGCGGTGGACCGGAGCAGTGCCTCCCTTGGGAGTTCCGGGGCCTCCTCGTGCCCGGCGACGGTCCGCCGCGGCGGGGGGGAGAGCCGGATGCCCGCCCTATCCGCAAGGAAGAGCAGGGCCTCACGAAACCCCATTTTGAAGTAGTCAATGGTGAACTTCAGGGCGTCCCCGCCTGCGCCGCAGACGAAGCAGTGGTAGATCTGCTTGCTCGGGACCACATACATCGACGGGTTGTGGTCGTCGTGGAAAGGGCAGAGGCAGGAGTACTCACGCCCCTTGCGCTTGAGCGTCACCTGCTCGCCGATCAGTTTCACGAGGTCGGTCGCCGCGAGCACACGTTGTTTGTCAGTAATGCCGCCCACCGTTCGTCTGCCCTCCAACAAGTCCGAAGGTAGGGGGCAACGAAGCAGGGGGTATGTCCGATCAGCGTGGTTCCTGACCCTCGGGCAGCGGAGCCGGCACTTCCCAAGGTGCCTGCGGGCCCGGCGGGGCGGCTGCGGGGTCGAGCGACGAGTCCGCCGCATGGTCGGGCACGGCCTGTTTGGGGGGAACCGGCAGCCGCGGGATCGGCCTGGGGAGCGGGTACCCCGATTCCTCGGGCGTGGGGATGGCGAGGGCTGTTCGGGGGTGGTTGGTCACGAGGAGAAGGCGGGCCCAGAGCAGCAATCCAAAGCACGACGCCGAAACGGTGAAGACGACAAAGGCGCGTTGGCGGCGTTCGTGGGTCATGGCGTCTTCAGATATCGGCGCTTCTGGCAGGTCGGTGAACCGGCGCGGTCATGAACCGCCGGTGATCACGCCCCCGCCCGATTCCTCGGTCGGCATGGTCGCGGCGGTCTTGCGTACGGTCACCCGGCCGGTGAACGGCTCGACCACGATGCGGTAGGTCTGATCGGACCCGGTGAGCGTGAGCATGCCGCCCGGTCCGGGGGTGTCGTTGTCAAGATCAGTGATCGGCGCACCGAGATCATCGAAGATGATCCAGGCCTTGCCGCCGAAGTCGGCCCCAGAAATGCGGGCGCCGGCGAAGTTGTTTTGCTTGAGATCCACGCGGTAGCGGTTGGCTGGACCGGCGGGGTTGTAGAGGATGTTCTCTTCGTTGATGGTGGTGCCCGGCACCGCGGCGACGTAGTAGCTGTTGTCTTCCGTGTCGAAGACCAGGGCCCGCTTCTCTTGAAACGCGATGGCATCGGCCTGAGCAAAGGTGAGGTCCGAGACGACCGTGCGGAGGGCGGCCTGCACGCGCAGAGTGCCGACACTCCCCATGGCGGGGATGATCAGCGCCCCCGCGATTCCGAGGACGGCCACGACCACGAGCATCTCGATGAGCGTGAAGGCCCGCGCCGTCGCGTTTCGCACGAACGTGCGCCGAGTTCCGTCATGGTGCCGCATGGGGGTCTCTCCTGCCCGTCACCGCCGATGCGCTGCGGGCCGTGTGTGGTGGCCCGCCGCGCGTCATTTGCTGTCCGGGGTCTTGACCATCACCGCCGGCATCTCGGTGACTTTCACCGAGAGGCCCTTGTCCAACCGCGCCTCCAGCCGGGCGATGCGTTCATTGAGCATCGTGAGCTGCTCGATCATCTGCTTCCGCTGTCCCGCGGCGTTGAAGGGTGGGTCGTTCACATTCTCGCCACCCGCGCCACGCGACTGGGTCTGCGCCGCGGCTTCGGGTGGGAACTTGATCCCGGTCAGACCGGCAAGCAGGTTCAGGGCGAGGAGCGAGCAGGCGGTCCCCGCGAGCATGGTCGAAAGCCGGGACCGGGAGGGACCGGTGGCGGGGGCGGTCTGGTTCGCAAGGGTGTTCGTCATGGATGGCTCCGGTAGGTCCGCCGTCGCGGGACCGACTCTGGGGTGAGCATGGACCTACGCCTCCATGATCGGACTTTTCACACCGCCCCTGAAGCGGGTTCTCGGTCGGTGGGGTCAGGGGATCGGGAAGGGTTCGTCGTTGCCGTCGAAGCCCGCGGCCCAGACATGCCCCGTGATGGGGTCGAAGATCCAGCCGTAGTTGGTGTGGTACCCCGCGTCCGGGGCGCTGTTGACATGAATGAGCCGTGCATTCGCGCCGCCGACCCAGGCGTTCACCGGCGGCTCGCCGAGGGAATCAGGGACGATCCCCGGCCAGACCTCCGAACCGTCGATGACGGGCGGAGAGAGCCCGTCGTTCTGGATCTTGTAGACCTCGATATGACGGCGGATCTTCTGGACCTCGCTGAAGGTCGTCGTCCGGCGCGTGTCGAGCCCGG
>JBQTIJ010000111.1:0-18382 GCA_052388255.1 Phycisphaerales bacterium | reverse complement strand
TGATCTCGCGACGCTTGTCGCCCACGCGGGCGGCCCCACCGATGGAGCCGGCAGCATCCTCTGGCGGCAGCGGGGCGAGCCGTGCGAGGCGTTCACCACGCTCGCGAGCGCCGAGCGTTTCCGCGATGATCACAACACCATGCCCGCGCCGGGGAGCATCATCACGATCGTCAAGTGACCCGGCCGCTCGGTCAGACCCGCGCGATCCGTTCGTAACTCTCCGGGCGACGGTCCCGATAGAACTGCCACACGTTGCGGACCTCGGTGATCATGTCAAGATCAAGGTCCGCGATCACCACCTCGTCCTTGTCGCGGCTGGCCTGCGCGATGGTCCGGCCGCGGGGGTCGCAGAAATAGGACTGGCCGTAGAACTCGCCGATGTTCCAGGGTGCCTCGGTGCCGACGCGGTTGATGGCCCCGACGAAGTACTGGTTCGCCACGGCGTGTGCGGGCTGCTCGATCTTCCACAGGTACTCGCTCAGCCCCGCGACGGTGGCGCTCGGGTTGAAGACGATCTCGGCCCCGTTCAGCCCCAGTTCGCGGGCACCCTCAGGGAAGTGTCGGTCATAGCAGATATAGACACCGATCTTGCCGAAACGGGTGGGAAAGACCGGGTACCCAAGGTTGCCCGGCTTGAAGTAGAACTTCTCCCAGAAGCCCGGGTGGCAATGGGGGATGTGGTGCTTGCGGTACTTGCCGAGATACCGGCCCGTCTCGTCGATCACCGCCGCGGTGTTGTAGTAAACGCCCGTCATGTCCAGTTCATAGATGGGCACGACCATGACCATCCCGTGGGTGCGGGCGAGGTCCTGCATGAGCTTGATGGTCGGCCCGTCGGGGATGGGCTCGGCCGTGTCGTACCAGCGCGTCTGCTGTTCAGCGCAGAAGTACGGTCCGCTGAAGATCTCCTGAAGGCAGCAGACATTCGCCCCCTGTTCCGCGGCTCGGCGGATCAGGGGGATGTGCTTGTCGATCATCGCTTGTTTGATCTTGACGAGATCGGTCGAGTTGGCGAGCGGGTTGCCGCACTGGATGAGCGCGGCGCGGGTGATGCGTGGCATGGGATGATGCTATCCGGCGCCAGCCAAGGATCCCGTCGCCTCAGTGACCGGCGGTCTGCCACTGCTTGATCGCCTCGAGGGGGAACAGGAGCATGATGACATTCAGCGTGAGGTTGTCGCGCATGTACCAGAGCAGAAAGACCTCCGTCGCCGCGAAGAGGGCGAGCGTCCGCCAAAGGCCTATCAATCGCGCGATAAAGCACCCCGCGACGCAGCAGAGCATGTCGCTGAGCGAGTTCGCCACGGAGTCGCCAAGATAATCGAGGGACATGGTCGCGCTGCGGTAGCGGTCGATGACCCATGGCGTGTTCTCGGCGATTTCCCATGCCGCGGCGATCGCTGCGATCACAATCAGCCGCCACTGTTCTGGAACGCGCCGCAGGAGCCATCGTGCCGGGAAATAGAGCAGCAGCCCGTGGGAGACGTGGGTGATGCTGTAGGGATCTGCAACGTGCTGCGAACAGTGCGAGGTCCAGACATCACCTTTCCACAGTGACCATTCTCCGCAGGCACACCACCCCCGCCGCCCGAGCAAAGCCAGCACTACCCCGGTGAGGACCAGCAGCCCCCCAAGCGCGAGCGGAAACCACGCCGCCTCGCGCGGGCCGGGTGACGCGCTCACGCCTGTGGCCTTGTCCGTGGGCATGGTGGGGTCCTTGCCGCGGGTGGGGGTTCAGCTGCGGGCGGCGGTTGTCGGCTTGGTTGTCGCGGCGGATTTGCCAGTGGCCTTCTTCTCGCGGTCCTTGTCCACGCGCCACCACGCATCGGCCATGAGTGGCGCGGCAAGAGCGGTCCACCCGGTCTGGTGGTTGGCCCCCAGGCCGCGGCCGGTGTCGCCGTGGAAGTACTCGTGGAAGAGAAGCAGGTCCTTGAAGTGCGGATCGGTCTGGAAGAGCCGGTCCCCTCGGTGGCAGGGGCGTTGTCCCTTGGCATCGGGGAGAAAGAGGTTGTTCAGCCGGTCGCGCAGGTGGTCGGCGACCTCGGCAAGGTTCTTCTGCTTGCCCGAGCCGACGGGGCACTCGGTGGTGAAGGACTTGCCATAGAAGCGGTAGAAGCGTTCGAGCGATTCGATGAGCAGGTAGTTGAGGGGGAACCAGATCGGGCCGCGCCAGTTGCTGTTGCCGCCGAAGAGGTGGGTGTTGGACTCGCCCGGTACATAGTCCACGCGGTGCTCCTCGTCGCCGTCGCGGAAAACATACGGGTGTGCCTGGTGGTGCTTGCTCACGGAACGGATGCCGTACTCACTGAGCATCTCCTTCTCGTCAAGCAGGTACTTGAGTACTCGGCGCAGGCGGTCGGTCGTAGGAATGGCGAGCAGGCGGTGGGGGTCGTCCTTGCGGTCGTCACGCACCATGTACGAGGTGTAGTCGTTCACCTCGGGGCGGTTCTCAAGGAACCATTCCATGCGTTTCTTGAAGTCCGGCAGCGAGTCGATCGACGACTGCGGGATGGCCTCGACCGCCATGAGCGGGATGATGCCGACCAGCGAGCGGACGCGGAGTGGGATCGGCTGCCCGTGCAGAAGCAACTGGTCGTAGTAGAACCCATCCTGCTCGTCCCACAGGCCCGTCCCGCCGAGGGAGTTGATGGCGTCGGTGATGAGAATGAAGTGCTCGAAGAACTTGCTGGCGATGTCCTCGTATGCGGGGTTCTCCTCCGCGAGTTCGATGGCCATGCTGAGCATGGTGCCGCAGTAGAACGCCACCCACGCCGTCCCGTCCGCTTGCGCGAGCGTGCCCCCGGTTGGCAGCGGGCGCGAACGGTCGAAGACCCCGATGTTGTCGAGCCCGAGAAAGCCGCCCGAGAAGATGTTCTTGCCCTCAGGGTCCTTGCGGTTGACCCACCAGGTGAAGTTCAGCAGCAGTTTTTGGAAGGCACGCTCCAAGAACACGCGGTCGCGCTTGCCCGGTTGCGCCGTGATCTTGTAGACACGCCAGCAGGCCCACGCATGGACCGGCGGGTTCACGTCGCTGAACGCAAACTCATAGGCAGGAATCTGCCCGTTGGGGTGCATGTACCACTCGCGCAGGAAGAGCAGCAGTTGCTTCTTGGCGAAGTCCGGATCAAGCTGCGCGAAAGCGATCATGTGGAAGGCAAGGTCCCACGCGGCGTACCACGGGTACTCCCACTTGTCGGGCATGCTGATGATGTCGCGGTTGAAGAGGTGCCGCCATTCCCCGTTCCGGCCGCCATAACGCTGCGTGGGGGGCTTGGGTTGGGCGGGGTCGCCCTTGAGCCACTCCTCGACCACGTAATAGAAGAACTGCTTTGACCACAGCAGACCCGCGTAGCCCTGGCGCGCCACGCGCCGGTTCTCATCGGGCATGCTCCGGGGCATGTGGCGGTCATAAAAGCCATCCGCCTCGGTCAGCCGGTCACGGAAGACCTGCTCAAACCCGGGGCCAAAGGGGTCCTTGCCGCGCTCCTTCAGCGACGTCAGGCGACAGCGGATGGTCACGCTCCGCCCCGCAGGAACCTCGACGGTGTAGTGCGCCGCGACCTTGGTCCCGGTATTGTCGGGATTCACCGCCGTCGATTCGCCCCCGACAACATACCGAGTGAAGGCATCCTTGACGAACGGCGTGGGGTTGGAGGTGCCGTAGAGCCGCTCGCAGTTCGTGTCGTTCTCGGTGAAGATCAGCCGCGGCGAAGCCGCCGCACCGGTCACGGCCGGATCAATCTGAAAGACGAACTTGTCGAGCGTGGGGTGAGTGGCGAGCGCGCTGGTCGGATCCAGCCGCGCGATCACGGGTTTCTCGGCCGGGTTCTCGAGCGTCTTGCCCCAGGACCAGTAGTTGCGGAACCACGTCTGCGGCAGCACGTGAATCGGGGCCGCGGTCTGGCCGCGGTTGTGCACCGTGATGCGAATGAGAATGTCATTGGGCGAGGCCTTGGCATACTCGACGAACGTGTCGAAGTAGGCCCCCTGGTCGAAGACTCCCGAGTCGGTGACCTCGAACTCGCCATCGGTGCGCGAACGCCGCCGGGCTTCGCCCACGATCTGGCCGTAGGGGAATGCCGCGTGCGGGTACTTGTAAAGCCCCTTCATGTACGAATGGGTGGGGGTGGAATCGAGGTAGAAGTAGTGTTCCTTGACATCCTCGGCGCAGTTGCCCTCCGGGCCGGTCAGCCCGAAGAGACGCTCTTTGAGAATCGGGTCCTTGCCGTTCCAAAGTGCGACAGAGAAGCACAGACGGCATTGCTGGTCGGTGATCCCGAGCAGCCCATCCTCACCCCAGCGATAGGCCCGGCTTCGGGCATGGTCATGGGGGAACGACGACCAGCAGGACCCATCGGCCGAGTAGTCCTCCCGGACCGTCCCCCATTGCCGTTCTGATAGGTATGGGCCCCAGCGCTTCCAGTTCTGTTGGCGGTCTGCATCCGCCTGAAGGCGAATGGTCTCAGGGTCAGGGGGGGGCGTGGGCGCGGAGGTGGCGGTCTTTGGGTCCATACCCCGCTCATTGTCGCGAAAACGGGTGCGGATGGCAACTCTTGGCGCACCCCGCGAAAGTTGCGCGGTGGCCTGCGACCTCAGGGTTTCCGCTGTTTCCGGGGGGCCGAGAATTCGGAGTGTGTGGGAATGACACCGGATCATCCGATTCGGTACACTCTCCCGCTCGCACGGCGGGTTCGTTTTCGGACGTTCGGCGGTGGATCACCGCGCGGACGGAACGGATACTGATTGCATGATCGGTGCCGGCTGTGGCGTGTGGCCTCACCGAGCTGGTCGTTGGTTCTTCGCCCACGGAGGGCCTGGTTGTCGAATTGGAGGATCCTGGCGGTTGGAAAGACGCGGCACCGGCGTAGACCGGCGACGCTGTTCTGCGCTCGGACCACAGCGGAGGGCTTCGCATGAGCGAAGAACGCCGCAAAGAGAACAAGTTCATCCTCTATACGGACATCGTGGGTCACACCAAGATGTTCGGACGCCTCGGTGCGCCCTTCCGCCCCATGCGCGAGCGGCACGACGAGCTCTTTCAGCAGGCCGTCCAGACCTATGCCCAATCGGCGATTGTTCAGGGTTCAGGGGATGGGTTCTTCTGCGCTATGGACGATGTGAGCGCCGCGGTGGAGGCCGCGCTCATGTTCCGGCGGGCCCTCGTGACTGAGGACTGGGGCCGCTTCCTCCCTCCCGAGAAGCGGACGCCCGACAACGTGATCCGCTCCCGTGTGGGCCTGCACAGCGGGCTCGTGAATGTTGTCTATCGGGACGGCGTGGGGCGCGACTTCGACGGCGCACCGCGGACCCTCGCCGAGAAGGTCATGAGCATGGCCGTCGGCAACCAGGTGCTGCTCACGCGCCAGGTCCGCGATCAAGCCGTGCTCAACGTCACCCGGCGCGACGAACTCGATTTCAAGAAGTTCGGCGAGTACCTCCTCCGCGGCGTGAGCGACACCGTGGAGGTCTGGGGCATCGGCGAGGCGGATATTCCCATCGGCCAACGCCCGGTGCAGCCACCCGAGCACCGCGTCATTGTCTTCTCGACCATCCACGACTTCACCGAGATGAACACGAAACTCGGTCCGGAGTTCGAGAAGGCCAAGGACATTTGGGATCATGCCTTTAGCGCGGCCGTCGAGGCCAACGCCAAGGACGCCTTCGTCAAGCGGCTGCCCGATGGAACTCTCGCGGCGTTCAAGAACGCGCTCGAAGCGACGCGGGCCGCCCGTGATTTCCGCCGGGCATACAAGATCAAGACCAAGAACGCTGTCATGCGTCTTGAGCCCAAGATCGCCCTCGACAGCGGTCTCGTCACCTTCGAGTACGAGAACAACCGCGCCACCGACGTCCGCGATCAACCCGTCAACATCGCCGCCAAAGTCTGCAAGGCCGGGCTGGCCGCGCCTTGGCAACTGATCCTCAGCCGGCCGGTTCGCGAGGATGCCCACCAGAACCTGCCGGAGCGCGACGAGTTCAAGTGGGTCTGCCTGGGCCGCAAGAACGTCCCCGGAGAGCCCGAGCCGCTCGAACTCTGGGACGTCCAGGACATCCAGCAGAAGGCCGAGCAGCGCACCCTTGTGCTCGCCGATGCCAAGCGCGTCTTCGATGCGCTCAAACTCCTGCCCGCCATCCAGCTCACCTTCAACACCCGGCTGAACGATCTGGTGGCGGAGGTCATCTCGCGCAGGTCCGAGGAGCCGTGGGTGCTCCCCTTCGAAGGGGGAGTCGGCCTCGCCTTCAAGGACCCCGTCGAGGCCATCCAATGCTCGATCGACCTGCGCGACACCGCGATGAAAGAGCAGTGGGAGCGCATCCTCACCGGCTTCCGCCGTGCCAGCCGCGACGACAACCTGCTCAAGATCGCCGTCGCCGGCGGCCAGGTCAGGATGACCTACGAGGACGGCCTGATCCGCGAGTTCAAGGGGTCGGCCCTCGATGGCGCCCGCCCCCTCACCGAGCTCGCCGAGCACTCGCAGATCATCGTCCAGCGCGAACTGAAGGAAGCAGTCGCCGCGGCGTTCCCCGAGAGCGATGTCAAGTGGCGCAAGGTCGAGGGCAAGCAGGGCGACAAGGAGGTTGACGCCTTCGAACTCCGGCGCGGCTCGGTGCGCAGCAACCGGCCGATGTTGATCGGCGCAGGCGTGCTCACGCTCGTGGCCGTGGTGGTGGCGGGCTTTGCCATCGCCAACATGTCCCGCAACGCGGTGGACACCAACTGGAAGCCGGGCGAGCGGCTGATGGTCACCGCCAACCCGCTCAACAAGATGGACGAGCCGGGGTATGAGGTCCTGCGCCCCGTGCGCGGCGCGGTCGAGCCCGTGGTCCAGGCCATCGAGCAGGAACAGCGCGGCAAGGCCATCACCTCGCAGCAGTTCGCCGATGAGATCCGGACCGTCAACGAGGGTCTTCAGAAGCTCGTCGACCGTGTGAAGGACATCAGCCCCAAGCCCTTCGAGGAGCATGTTGCGGCCCTCGGCACGGTCAAGGATCGCCCCGCCCTCGAACGATGGCTGGGCGACGCCGCGGCCTACATGAAGCCCACCGAGGGCGGCAACCCGATCGCCAACCCCGCCATCGCCTTGCGCGACGATGACTATCTCGACCAAGTCGGTGCCGCGATCGCGCGGGCCGCCGAGGGCGAATCGAAGCGCACCGTCGGCAGCGAGTTCAGTGAGATGCGCTCCGAGATCGCGGCCCTCCGGCAGGCCCCGTGGATCGAGCGCGACCGGGCCAAGCACGAGAACGCCGTCCGGGCCGCGCAGGCACGCATCGACCGCATCGTTGCCAGCGTCAGCACTCTCCCCGGGGTCTCGATCGATTTCGATGTCAAGCCCGTGGCGCTGCCCGAGGCGATCGTGGCGATGCAGAACGACCCCTCGCCCGCGATGGCCGACCTCGCCCGGCTCGTGGCCCGTGCCGTTCGTGCTGAACGGTCGGCCAACAAGGCCATGACGGACGCGGAATCCGAGGCCAAGGCCCAGCCGGCCATCGGGCTCCTGAACGAGGCCGCCAAGGTGAAGGACCGGCTCCGTGCGGACCTGCTCGCTGTCGAGATGGAGGCACTCAGCAGCCGTTCGGTCACTCTCGCGGACGTCGAAAAGTTCCTCTCGGAGGCACCGCTCTTTGCGTCCATGAAAGACGACCCGACCAGCACCACCGAGCACAAGGGGCTGCGCGAGCGTATCGACACCCTCCGCAGGGACTACCTGACCGCTGGCGGCTCGGACGACAAGATCAACGCCGAGATCCGGTCACTCGACAACGACCTCATCGGCCTCCTCTCGATGCCCACCATCGAGAAGAACCGGGCCGAGATTACCTCGCGCCTCGAACGGATCGATGCCGCCCTCAGCAGCACCGAGGGCTCGCTTGCTTCGCGCGTGGCCGCGGCCAAGAAGGCGGCCGAGGAGCTGCTCAGAACCGCCGGTGCCGCCGCCGCGGAGTTCGCCAAACTCATTGAGCGTACCGAGGTCGCTCCGGCGGAGTTCTCCGCCATCAACGAGGCCTGGCGGGCCAAGGTCGCCGCCCTTCGGGATCGACGCTCGCGCGAGGCAATCGACGCGCTCCTGACCGAGGGCAAGGTCGCCGCCGAACAGATGACCGGGCTCGCAGACCGGTTCAAGGCCAACCTGCCAAGCCCGGATACAGGCATTTCCAGGGCCGTGCGGGCCGCCGTCGTGGCGCGACGCGATGCGGCCATGCGGACCGTGCTCACCAAGTCGGGAACCGATGCCTTCGGCCCCGCAGCCGACACCGCCGCCAAGGAGTTTGGTGCGCTCGCTGATTCAGGCACCTCTTTCGGTGCCGTCGCCACCTCGGTTGCCGCCGGGCTTGACCGTGCCTTTGCCCTTGACGAAAGCCCCTCTGGTGACGGTCGAACGCTCCGGCAACTCGCTGCCGACGTTGTCGGCCATCCGTTGTACAAACTCCCTGAGATCGCCGGCGCGTTTGAGGAATATGACCGCCGCATCCGCACGCTCGTCGCGATCGAGAAAGAGACCCAGCCCCCCGAGATCCTGAAAGCGGTCCTCGCGGCGACGGCGTCCACGCCCGAGGTCATCTGGTCGGCATGGCGCCGGTTGGACGATCCGGCCCTCATCGGGATCCCCGGATACCTGACGGCACTGCACGAGGTTCAGCAGGAAATCGCCCGCCTCCCCGGGCTGGTGGACACCACCCGCAAAGAAGCCCTTCAGGCCGAGATGAAGCGGGCCAAGGCCCCGCGCTGGGCCCGCGCCTTTGAACGGCAGTCGACGGCCGATGCGGTCAAGAACGCCCTGACCCGCCGTGACCGGTTCGGCACGGATCAAGAACTTTTCGAGGCCCTCAAGCCCGCCGCCCGGTACAACTTCCGGCGTGCTGAGCTCCAGTCGCTTGTGGATGGTGCCGCGGGTGAGGAGGACCTCAAGCGTGCGGTGGGGGCCTTCGCTGCGGAACCCTTCTGGGCGTCGCTCCCGCCGGAGTCTCCGGCCCGGGCCCTTCTGATTGACCTGACCACCAAGCTCGCCGCAGGCGAAGCCGTTGTCGGGGGCGAGAAGCCCCTGACGGAGCTCGGGCCCGCCTCGGTGAAGGGCGGGGTGTGGAAGTTCGTCGGCAACGACGGTTCGCCCGATCGGGCCGTCTACGAGATGCAGCCCCCGGCTTCCGGCCGCGCGTTCAATCAGGAGTTCACGAGCGGCGGCCCGCGTCTGACCTTCATTCGCGTGCAGGCCGCCGGCCAGGCCGAGGCCTCGTACATCTGCACCACAGAGCTCCCCCTCGGCGTGGCCAGCGAATCAGTCGCCCGGGCCCGCTCCGGACCCGCCTTCAAAGCCACCAACACTCAGGACTACGAGCAGCGCGGTCCGTTCGTCTGGTCCCGCGATGCTACGAACAACCTGCGGCCCGGCGAGCCCAGCGGGCGACGCATCTGGGTGCCGTATTCAACCGCCCTCTCTGTGCAACCCTATTTCCCGCCCGGTGCCGAGCCACCCGCGCCCTCGATCGACCATCCCATCAACTTCGTCACCCCGCGCGGGGCCGTCCTCCTCACCAAGCTCATCGGCTGCCGCCTCCCGAGCAGCGCGGAATGGAAAGCCGCGGCTGCCAAGGAGCCGAGCGTCACGGATGCTGCTGAATGGAACCTGCGCGACCAGGCCTTCAAGGCGCTCATTGACCATCGCCGCGCCACCAAGCCCGCGGGCACGTTCGACCCGGATGCATACGCCTTCCCCTCGCGCCCCCCCGCGGCCGAGGCGGCGACCCTCGATGGCAATGACCGCTTTGTTCTCTTTGCCAAGGTCAACGAGCCCGTTCGATCGCCCAAGACCTTCATGCACCTTGTCGGCAATGTCGCCGAGATGGTCTATGAGTCGCCAGCGAAGGCGGACAAGCCCGACGTCGACATCGTCGCCGAACCGGATGCCAACGGGAACTTCCGGGTCATCGGCGGCTCAGCCATGAGCCGCATCGCGGAGAGCACCTCCGTCGCCATCCCGATCGCCAATGTGGACAAGGACAACTCCCCCGCTTCGATCCGCGGCTTCGCGGATGTCGGCCTGCGTCCTGCCTTCACGGCGGCCCGAGTCACGTCCGGCGGACGCGATGTCCCATATGCGGTCAAACTCGGTCAGGTGATGCGGAACGCCCCCTACCTGACGGTGAGCCCCAACCCCTGAGGCCTCAGCCCCATGGCTCAGTCGCTCGTGGCTTCGCCGGTGGCATAGAGGAACTTCTCGTCAAGGTGCCCGCGGGCGACCAGCGACTTGCGCGTCGTGAAGACGCTGCATCCCACCGCATCGCCCACGGCCAGCGGCATGCGGCCGGTCTTCTCCGGCATCACCGACAGCGCGAGGTCCCCATCGACCGGGACCCGGTTCGCGGTTGAGTAGCCGCGGGTACACCCCCCCAGCATGGCGAGTCCAAGAAGGGCGAGCGAAACGATCGTGCGGTGGCGGTTCATGGTGGGCTCCACCCCGCGGCTCAAACTGGCACACGCCTGCGGGTGCAGGGTGGATCGGCGCAGACCCTGCGCGAGTCGAGGTCTCAGACCTCGATGGCGCGGAGTGAGGGGTTCACTAAACGCGACAGGCGTTGGGGTCAGGCCGGAGGGGTCCGTGAACTCGCGTTCGGTCTCCGGGGGGGCGGATCCCGCCCTGTGGACCCTTGACGCTTGCGAGTTTGGCCTTTAGCATGGGTTCCCACCGATAACCATCGGTGCGGGCTCTCGGGGTGCGCCCGCGGGTTGCGTGAGTGTGCTCCCCTTGCGCCCGGTGCGCGGGCAGGGCGAGTCGTGGATGACCGGCTGACCGAAAGGGACGACATTGACGCACGATCCTGGCCAGCACAGCACCTACCGCCGACGTTCCAGGCGAGCGTCACCAGCGCGGATGCTGGCGATCCTTGCCGGGAGCGTGTTCGTGGTCGGCAGCGCATGGGCGGCCCAACCACCGGGTGACGCGCCCAAGGTCGCGCCCGTGCCGCCGACAGAGAAATTGGAGGAAGCTCCCGCCGCGGCTCCGGTGCCCGCCATGGCGGCGCCGGTGCCTGAGACCTGCGAGTTCGCGATCAGCAAGTTTGAGTTTGAGTTCGCGACCGACCGCCACCCCTCCATGCCTCCGATGGAGGTGCTGCTGGCCGAGTCGCGCGTCATGCTCACCCGGGTCAACGAGGGCTTCGTCTCGGCCCGAGAGAGCGTCGCCACGGGCGAGGTCAGTGTCGCCGAACTGAACGCCATGCTCCCGGAGCAGGGGAACCCCAAGTTCTCCCGCGCGGCGATCCGCGCGGTGCTCAGCGCTGTGGTCCGTCGACTGAACACCATGGGCATCATCGGCATCATCGTCGAGACCGATGCCGACGATCTGGTCGTTGAGCGTCGGCCTGATGCCCCCGGTGGCGAAGAGTGGACCGACCTTCGCGAGGATCGCCTGGAACTCCGGCTCAAGCTCCTTGCGGGCACCGTTGGTCAAGTGCGCACCGTCGCCGCCGGCGCACGCGTAACGGGCGATGCCCCCCGCATTGACAACGAGGTCCACCAGCGCATCCGGGCTGGCTCGCCCATTAAGCCCTACGCGCTGGGCGATGAGGAGCGGGCCGACCTGCTCATCAAGCCGCTGCTTGACGATTATGTCCTCCGCCTGAATCGCAAGCAGGGCCGGCGCGTGGATATCGCGGTCTCCGGCGGCGAGAGCAACACGGTCATCCTCGATTACCTCGTCCGCGAGAATGATCCCCTTCTCATCTACGCCCAGGTCTCAAACACCGGCACCCGCGAGACGGATCGCTGGCGGCAGCGCATCGGGCTGATCCACAACCAGCTCACGGGCAACGACGACCAGCTCGCGCTCGACTACGTGACGGCCGCATTCGAGAAGACCCACATCGGCACCGGTACCTACACCCTGCCGCTCGACGACATCGGCGATATGCGGATCAAGGCCTTCGGCGGCTACGCCGAGTTTGACGCATCGGAAGTCGGCCGCGCCGACGAAAACTTCACCGGCAACTCCTTCTATGCCGGGCTGGAGTACGCCCAGACCGTCTACCAGGGTGACGACCATTCCACGCGTCGGGGGTTCTTCGGCCCCTCGCTGTTCGTCGATGCTTTCGCCTCGCTCAAGTTCCAACACGTTGAGGTGAACAACCAGACCGTCCTTGTCGAAGGTTCGTCGGACTTCCTGATCGGCGCGCTCGGCGCCCGCTTGACGCGTGAGACGGAGGAATCCGGTACGCACGGCGAGGTCAGCATCGAGTTCAATCTCCCCACCGTCGCCGGAACGGATTCTGAAGAACTCCAGCGGCTCGGGCGGCTCGGCACCGACAAGAACTGGCTCATGGCCAAGTTCAACCTCGACCACTCGTTCTTCCTTGAGCCCATCTTCGACAGCGAGAACTTCGACGCCGGGCAATCCACGCTCGCTCACGAGCTCTTCTTCGATCTCCGTGGACAAGCCACCTCCGAGCGCGTTGTCCCGACGTATCAGTCCGTCGCCGGCGGGTTCTACACCGTCCGCGGGTATGACGAATCGGTCGCCGCCGGTGACACCGTCATCATCTTCACGACCGAGTACCGCCTGCACATCCCGCGATTGCTCGATGTCGAGGATGTGCCCGGCGAGTTCCTCGGGAAGCCCTTCCGCTTTGCCCCTCAGCAGGCCTACGGCCGCCCGGATTGGGACCTCATCCTCCGCGGCTTTCTCGACGTCGCTAAGACCTTCAACAGCGAACGCCTGAGTTTCGAGGATGACCAGTCACTCGTCGGCGCTGGCGCGGGTATCGAGCTCCTCTTCAACCGAGAGGTCAACCTTGATATGCGGCTCGATCTCGGTGTCGCGCTCGACGCGGTCGAAGGAAAGGCCGAAGCAGGAGATATCAGACTTCACTTCTCGGCCACCATTGCGTTCTGATCGGTCGTTGTCAGGTAGTTGGTCGGTTGGGGAACCGACCGTCCTTCGGGTCCGACCAGGTTGGGTTGGCGGCCCATTCGGGTCGGCAACGTGGGGCGCGGCGGGTGGGTTGATTGAGCCAATTGATTGGGTTTCAAGGGTTCTTCCTGTACGCTGTTGGTGTTGATCTTGAGTCGATCTGGTTTATGTTCTCGGTCCTGTTGATCGGCAAGGTACTCGGAGGCCCGTAGGCCTCAACCAAGCCGCCTCAAGGCCCTGAACGTGAGGAGTCTGCGATGGTTCGTACTTCGCTTCCGGGTGTGGGCAGCAGCGGGACTCTGGGCGGCGTGCTTTCGACCGGCCGCGCATCGCGCCGACCGATGGGCCTCCTGCGCCGTCGCCTCCTCCTGGGGGGCGCTGCGCTCGCGATGTGCGCCCCCGCCTGGGCCGGTCCGGAAGGCGAGCAGGTCATCGCCGGCAACGTGAACTTCAGCCGCATGGGGCCCTTCACCCAGATCACCGCGAGCAACCGCGCCATCATCAACTGGTCGTCCTTCAACATCGGTCGCAACGAGACAGTGCAGTTCATCCAGCCGAGCGCACGCTCGCGCGTCCTCAACCGCATCACCGGTGCCGATCCGACCAACATCAGCGGCACCATCATCGCCAACGGCATCGTTTACATCGTGAACCCCGCGGGTGTCTACTTCCGCGAGGGGGCGCTCGTCAATGTCGGCGGCATCTACGCCGGCGCCGCCCGCATCGCGGATAACGACTTCGCCCGCGGCACCAACTACTTCAGCAACGTCACCGGTCAGGTCCGCAACGAGGGTGTGATCAACGCCCAGAGCGTGGCCATGATCGGGCAGAACGTGGTGAACACCGGGCAGATCAACTCCCCCGGCGGCACCGTCCTCATGGCCGCGGGCGACAACATCTACATCGGTGAGCGCGGCGGCACCATCTATGCCCAGGTCACCACTGCCGCCGATGCGGCTCCTCGCACCGGCGGCCCCGGCGTTGAAAACTCCGGCCGCATCAACGCCCCCGCAGGGCGCGTCTCCATCTCGACCGGTGACATGTACGGAATCGCGATCCGCAACACCGGCAACGTGCGGGCCCGCGACGTGAGCATGACGGCCCGCGGCGGCACCGCCGAAATTGGCGGCACCATCGACGTCTCGGCTGGGGCCGGGCAGGCCGCTGGCGGTCGGGTGCAGATCACCGCTCCCACGGTTCACGTTCGCGAGGCCAACATCAACGCCAGCGGTCCCCGCGGCGGCAGCATCGAGATCGGCGGCGGCCTGCAGGGTCGCGGCGAGCTCGCCCACGCTCAGACCACCATCGTCGGCCCCGGCAGCGGCCTCAATGCTGACGCCACCGTGCCCGGCGGAATCGGCGGCACCGTCGTCGCCTTCAGCAGCGGCTATACCGGCTTCTATGGCACCGCGACGGCGCGGGGCGGCCAGGGTGGCAAGGGCGGCATCGTTGAAACCTCCGGCCTCGCCGCGCTCGATGTGCGCGGGGCCTTCATCTCCGCGGCCGCCCCCGGCGGCGCATCGGGCCTGTGGCTCCTCGACCCGCGCGATGTCACCATCGACAACGGCGGCACTTTCAGCAACCCCTTCAATCCGAGCGCGGGCAACACCGTGGTGGACGTCACCGTCCTCACCACCACCCTCGCTGGCGGCACGAACGTGACCATCACGACGCAGGACGGCACGGGGACAGACGCCGGCAACATCACGATCAACCAGCCGATCACCCCGAACATGACGGCGCCCGCCACGCTCACGCTCCGGGCCGCCAACGACATCAACGTCGGCCAGACCATCAACGCTGGCGGCTCCTTCGGCCTCTCCCTGGTCCTCAGCGCCAACGACCAGTCCCTCGGCGATGACGGCAACACCGGCAACGGCGCGGTGAACATCACCGCCCCCATCTTCACCCGCGGCGGGTCGATCACCATCAGCAACGGCACCAACTCGATCTCGGCCGTGACCGCCACGGCCTCGATCAACGCCGGCACCGGCGCGCTCCAGATCATCTCGAACGGGGCCGTCAACCTCGGCGCCGCCGTCACGGCCGGTTCGAGCGCGATCACCGGTTCGTCGATCACCCTCGGTGGCGGTGCGGTCACCACCTCCGGCGGGGCCCAGACGTTCACCGGCCCTGTGGTGCTCTCCGCCAACACCACGCTCACCGCCACCAGCGTCACCTTCAGCAGCACCGTCAACGGCACCAACGCCGGTGGCGAGTCTCTCACCATCGTCGGCGGCGGCGTCTTCAACGGTGATGTCGGTTCCACGACCGCCCTCCGTTCGCTCCTGCTCACCGGCGGCGCGACCCTGAACCTCCAGAGCGTGACCACCAGCACCGCTGGCGGCGGCTCGGGCACGCAGACCTACGGCGGCGCAGTCACGCTCAACGGCGGCAACGCCAACACCGTCACCATCAACGCCGCCTCCGCCGTGTTCAGCGGCACGGTCAACGGCACGGGCTCCGGCCAGCAGGCCCTTGCCGTCAACGGCAACGTCACGTTCGGCGCCAACGTCGGGTCCGTCGTCGGCCTGCGCGAACTTTCGGTTACCGGTAACACCCTGCTCAACACCTTCGTCCTCCGAACAACCAACGCCGCGGGCGGCACCGCGAACCAGACCTACGGCGGCACCATCACGGTCAGCACGCCCGACGACACCACCGCCAACCTCGTGACGTCCGGTGGCACCGTCACCTTCAACGGCACCATCAACGGCACCACGCTCGGCGAGCAGGGACTCGCGGTCGTCGGCAACGGCGTGGTCAACGCCATGGTCGGCAACACCGTCCCGCTCTCGACCTTCGGCATCACGCTGATCAGCACGCTAAACACGCCATCGGTCGTCACGACGAACGCAGGCGGCGGCACGGGCGAGCAGTTCTTCACCGGCAACTCCACCATCATGCAGGACACGACGCTCACGGCCACCGGCGGCACCGTCGGCTTCGGTGCCTTGGTGGACGGCGCGAGCGTGGGCGGGCAGTTCCTCAAGATCATCGGCAACTCCTCGTTCACCGATGCGGTGGGCTCGGTCGTCGCCCTCAAGGAACTCTGCATCACCGGTGACACGCTCCTCGGCGGCAACGTGACGACCACCAACGCCGGCGGCGGCAGTGGTGATCAGATCTTCGGCGGCGTTGTCCTCACCTCCATTGCCGGCACCAACCAGGTCTTCAACGCCACCGGCGGCACCGTGACCTTCAACGGCGCGCTCGACGCCAGCGGCGCAGGTCTCCAGGGCATCACGATCAACGGCAACGCGGCCTTCAACAACACCGTCGGGGCCGTCCAGCCCCTCCAGCAGATCACCGTCAGCGGCAACACCGCCATCAACACCACCATCGTCGCCACCTCGGCCGGCGGCGGCGGCAGCGGGCTCCAGAACTACGGCGGCAACGTCACCATCGGCGGCGCGGCCGGCACCATCGCCGCCCTTTCGGGCGCAGGCACCACCTTCTCCGGCACAGTGAACGCCTCTGGCGCGGGGACACAGGGCCTGATGGTGACGGGCCCAGCGACCTTCGGCGGCAACGTGGGCAACAGCGGGGCCTTGTCATCGCTGACGCTCAGCGGCGCGACGACGGTCACGGCGGGGACGACGATCACGACCTCCGCGGCGGGCGGTGGCAGCGGCAACCAGACGTATACGGGCGCATTGACGGTGGGGGGTACGGCGGGCCAGACGGCGACCTTCGCATCGGACACGGGCGCGATCGCATTCAACAGCACGCTCAACTCGGCGGGTGGCGGGGCCCGCAACGTGCAGGTGGATACGGCGGGCACGACGACCTTCCTGGGCACCATCGGCGGGACCAACGCGCTGGGCACGTTCGGCACCGGGGGCGGCGGGACGACCCAGTTGTGCGGCGGGGTGATCAACGCGGCGGGGACGAACTTCGCCGATGCGGTCGTGCTGACGGTGAACACGACGATCAACGACAGCGTGGGCGTGACGTTCGGCAGCACGGTCAACAGCGACGGGACGGCCCGGTCGTTGACGATCATCGGCGACGTGACGTTCATGGGGACGGTGGGCGGGGTGTCGGCCCTGACCGACCTGACCATCGCGGGCTCGACCTCGATCGGTGCCAACGTAACGACGACGGGCGACCAGCTGTACGGCGGCGATGTCACGCTGGTGGGCGCGGCCGCGGTCCGCACGCTCACGGGGGTCAACGTGATCTTCGGCGGCGCGCTGGACGCGGCGACGACGGGCCAGCAGGGTGTCAGCGTGGTGGGTGACGGCATCTTCGGCGGCGACGTGGGCGGCACCATGGCGCTGGGCTCGCTGGCGGTCAGCGGCACGGCGATCCTGAACGGCAACGTGACGACGAGCAACGCGGGCGGGGGCACGGGCAACCAGACGTACAGCAGCGCGTTGACGCTGACGCAGGACACGACGTTCAGCTCAACGGGCGGGACGGTGGCCTTCGGGAGCACGCTCAACGGCACGACGGCGGGGCAGGAATCGGCGACGATCAACGGCAACGCGACGTTCGCGGGCGCGGTGGGCGGCACCACGGCGCTCGAGTCGCTGTCGGTCACGGGTGCGGCGGGAATCAACGGCGGCGCGGTGACGACAACGGGCGACCAGACGTACGGCACGGGCACGACGCTGGGCGCGAGCGCCACCCTGACGGGCGGCACGGTGACGTTCAGCGGAACACTCGACGGCATGACGGCGGGGTCACAGTCCTTGACGCTGCTGGCCGACGGCGTGTTCGGCGGCAACGTGGGCTCGGGGACCTCGCTGGGCTCGGTGACGGTGACAGGCACGACCTCGATCGGCGGCGACGTGACGACAGAGGGCGACCAGCTCTACGGCGACGCGGTGACATTGACGGGCCCGGCGGGCGTGCGGACGCTGACGGGCAACTCGGTGACGTTCGCCACCACGGTGGACGCGGCGGCGGCGGGTGTGCAGGGTCTGAGCATCGATGGTGACGCGTTCTTCGGCGACGAGGTGGGCGGCACGATGGCGCTCGGCTCGCTGGCGGTGAGCGGGACGACGATCCTCAACGGCGACGTAACGACGACCGACGCGGGCGGCGGCACGGGCGCTCAGACCTACACCGGTGATGTCACGCTCACGCAAGATACGACGTTGACGGCCACCGGCGGCACGGTCAGCTTCGGCGGGCTTCTCGATGGCACCACAAGCGGAACGGAGTTCCTCGCCATCGTCGGCAACGCGATCTTCTCCGGGAATGTCGGTGGCGCAACCTCGCTCCAGTCCTTGAACGTCAGCGGCACAACCGCGCTCAACGGGATCGGCGTGACCACCTCAGGCACGCAGGTCTATACGGGGAATGTCACTCTCGGCGGCGCATCGGGTGCGATCACCACCCTCTCCTCCAGCGGCACCACCTTCTCCGGCACAGTGAACGCCTCTGGCGCGGGGACACAGGGCCTGATGGTGACGGGCCCAGCGACCTTCGGCGGCAACGTGGGCAACAGCGGGGCCTTGTCATCGCTG
>JBQTIJ010000110.1:0-9040 GCA_052388255.1 Phycisphaerales bacterium | reverse complement strand
GGGGGGGGGGCTGTCGCAGGCGTGGTCACCGGATCGGTCGGGGGCATCTGCGGCTGAACCCCCAAGGGCGAGTTCAGGTCGATCGAGGGGCCGAGCGACGGCGGCGCAATGGGCGAAGGAAGCGGGTCAAACGTTGGCGCCGGGACGGGCGTGATCTTCGCGGTCTCGGGGCGCGTCATGATCTCGGAATCGCTGTAGAGGCGAATAGGTGACTTCAACTCATCGAGTGTTTCCAGTCGCTTCTTGGCCGCGGTGACGATCCCGGGAAAGCCGGCATTCTCGGCGATCGCCTTGGCCTGCTCATAGTCGGCCTTGGCCTGCTCCCACTGCTCGCGCATCTCGGCCACGGAGGCACGCCGGAAGAGTGCGGGCACTGAGTGAATCGCCATCTCCGGCCGCTGCCCCGCGCCCGCGAGCACGAGGGTGAACTGCTCGGCCGCTTTGTCGAGCATCTGGGTGCGCTGCTGGGCGTTGAGCTGGTCCTCGGGGTTCACGATCTTGCCGTTGTTGTCGAGCGTCCCGCCCGGGGCGACCCCGGTGATAGCCGCGTGCCGCCAGACATCACCCGCCTGGAGACGGGCGATCAAGGGGAGGCCGGGCACGGAGGCGTGTGTCTCGGCGACCGCCACGAGCGTGGCGGGGTTGCGCGACTTTTCCGCGTCTTGGAACTCGACCCACGCGGCGTCGAACTGGCCCTCGCGGTGCTCCTTGTACTTGCGGTAGAGCATGAACGAGAGTGCAGTACACGCGACCACGAGCAGAATCGGCGTGGACCACCGCTTCAGGAACTCGATGAAGTCCGTGTTCAGTTTCGATTCGGTCAGGCCCGCGCCTTCCCGGATCTGCGACTGACGGTTGTCGATGTCGGCCATAGGGGGTGATCTTATGGACCGTCAGCCGCCCAGAACCTCCACGGGCGGGTGGATTCGCGGTCAGCCCGCGGCACCAGTCGCTCGGCGATTCCGGCGACAAGGTCCTTGATCCCGGGGCAGTCGCCGGGTCTTGGGCCCCCCTCCACAGGGGGGGGGATGCTCACGGCGTGGTCGGCTGGGTTGGCTGGCTCGCCTCGATCCGCCCTGAGGGCAAGGGTCAAGGACGGGGGTGGCGAAAGGGTTCTAAGAAGGGCCGGTAGGTCGAGCGCCTGCGCGGCACCGGGCCCGGAGTCACAGCAGCGGAGAATCAGGTCGGCTCCGCGGGCCAGATCGAGGGCGATGGTCTGGGCTTCCGCATCTGGACCGTGCGTGGCCTGAGTGGGGCGAAGAGAGTCGATGCCCGGGGCATCCACAAACCGGACGACGACACCGGCAAGGTCAAGGAGTGCGCCGACATGGTCGCGGGTGGTGCCGGGTCGATCCGCCACCAGCGCGACCTCGCGCCCGGCGAGGGTGTTGAGGAGTGTCGACTTGCCGATGTTCGGAGCCCCGAGCGCGACCACCAAGGGCGGGACGAGCAGCCGGGCAAGACGCGCGGAACGCGCCTCATCCTCGGGTGTGAACGCCTCGCCCTGTCGCTCGAACTCCGCCCATCGCGCGGGCTGGGTGAGCAGCAGGTCCACCGCGCGCGGGCTGGCGGCGTGCGCGAGCGCATCGAGCATTCGCGCTTCGAGGAGTGAGCGCGCCTCCGGATAGGCCTCCTGCGGTGCCAGCCGCGGGGTGGGTATGAGGCCGCTTTCTTGAAGCGCGCCAAGGAGCGCGCGGACCACCGCCCCGCCGCCGTGGGGGATGAGTGTCGCGGAGTCGGCCGTCCACCGGGCCACGACGCCTCGGTCGACGCCCGCAAGGTCGCGCAGATTCACGCGGCCGATGCCGACTGGCGCGATGCGGGCGCGCCCGAGCGCATCATCGATATCGCCGTGGAGCGCGATCATGGCGAGGGCCGAGCCGCCGAGCCCGCCCGGGCCCCCGGCGAGCGAGGGCGAGACGAGCGCGAACCGTGCGGGTTGGGCCGGCCGGGTCACTGCGCCTCGGCCGGCGCACCGGCTTCATACGTCGCGGCCAGCCCGATGAGAACGAGGTCGGGCACGATGTTCTCGACCAGATCATCATCCGCAAAGAGCAGCGGTGCATCCCCGCCCGTGGCGACCACGCGCGGGTAGTTGCCGATGAGTTCCGCATATCGATCGATCAGCAGATGAGCCATCCCACGGGCCGCGGCGATGCACCCCTTGACCATCGCGGGGGTGGTCTCGGTTCCGAGGTGCTCCTGATTCGCGCGAGCCGATTCCGGAAGAACGCCCCCCTTGATCTCGATCAGCGGGAGCGCGGCGGTGTGCTCGTGCAGCGACCGGAGCATGAGCGAGAGACCGGGGGCGATGCACCCGCCCTGGAAGACCCCGGAGGCGTCCACAAGGTCCACCGTGATCGCCGTCCCCGCATCGACCACCACGCACGCCTGGCTGGAGCGCGAGTAGGCGCCGAGGGCGGCGAGCAGTCGATCAACCCCGACTTTCACGGGCGGGGTCAGCACATGCCGCAGGGGGATGCTCAGCCCGCGACCATCCACCCCCGCGCGCAGCACACGCCGCCCTGAGGCGCGGAGGGATTCGGCCACTGGGTCCGCGAGGGGGTCGTTCACCGAGGCGATGAGGATCGGCGCCGATGGATCGATCGCGCGGATGGTGGCGGCGATCTCCGCCGGGGGCGCGTTCTCCACCACCGTGGAGGGCTGGAGCGCGCCCGCCACGAGCGGCGCGCAGCGCGTCCGTGTGTTGCCCACAGAGACGAGTATCACATCAGCGTGCTTCATGCCCCATGGTATGAACCGGCCCCGGGTGGCCCCTGCCTCAGGCCGGCTTGCCGCTCAGCCGCCACCAGGGGTGGAGCGCGAGGGCCGGCCGCCGCAGCACAGGCCAAAGGGTCCGCACGAGCATGGGTCGCATGAGTACCTCGGCCGCGATGCGGCACGCCGGACGCCGCCACCGCAGCCGCGCCCGATACGCACGCGCGAGGCGACGCTCCGCCCCGGCAAGTTCCGTGCTTGACGCGTTCCTCACTTCGCACAGCCGCCGCCCGACCTCAACCCCCGACCACAACGCCAGGCCGATCCCCTCACCACCGACGGGCTCGACCGCCGCCGCCGCGTTGCCGACGCGCAGACTGCGCGGATGACCCGGGGAGATGTACCCCGCGCTCGCGATGCCACAGGTGCGCCATGCGCCCTCGGTCCCCAGGGTGGCCCGCCACGCCGGGTCGAACCCCGGCCAGAGGCCCTTGAGCAGACCATCAAGGTCTCTCTTTGCCCGTGCGACCACGTCGCTCCGGACCGTGAGCGCGCAGGTGGTCAGCCCCTCCTCGGTCGTCACCAACCCGATGTACGCACCCGGTGCCGAGCGCATGTGAATCGCCCGTGGCGGGCGCGTCATCGCCAACCGGCACTTACACCCGACGACCCCGGGTCGCATGGGCGTTGCGCCCGCAGGGTCATGCCTTCCCGAGCCATCGGCGTGGACCACGCAGTCGGCCGCGATGATGCTGCCATCGGCGAGTACCACTCGCGCCGACGCATCGCCATACTCCACCCGCTGCACCGTCGCAGGGGACTGCACTCTTGCGCCCAGCCCCCGGGCCGCCAAGAGCAGGTGGCTGTCAAGCGCAGCACGCGAGCAGGCCATCGTCTCGTGGGGCGTCTGCCAGGTGTGCGCGGCGTCGCCCACCTCAAGCGTGTACGCGCTCGTGGTTGGCAGGTCGCCCGGTGCGCCTGCACCATCATGGAGCAGTTCGCGGAGCAGGCCCGTCGCGGCGGGTGAGATGCACTCGCCGCAGACTTTCTGTCGCGGAAAGACCTCGCGCTCTATGAGCCGGACCTCATGCCCGCCCCGCGCAAGAGTGATGGCCGCGGCACACCCCGCGGGCCCGGCCCCGATGATGGCGACACGGAGAGCCATGTCAGCGGTCAGGGGTGGGGGAATCTGTGGGGCGGATGCGCACCCGCACGGGTGTCTTGAACGGAGGCACGCGCGCGATGTTGCAGATCCACTCGGCCGGCGTGATGGCCTCATCCGGGCTCAGCACTGTGCTGCACCCGACCAACTCGCTGCCGAAAGTCGTCAGCCCGATGATGGTGCCGGCACCGTCGGCGTCGTAGAACTCGCGCACCACACCCGTCTCTCGATCGCGCCGGTTGACAAACCGCGACCCGGCGAAGCGGAATCCCCCTGCGGGCTCGAAGGGCCGGGCGTCGCGCATACTGATCACCCAATCACGCACCTGCGCCACCTGCGGCTGCCCAAGCGAGCCGGTGAAGTGAAACTCAATCACGAGCCCCGGGCCCTCAGGCGCGATGAAGCGGACCGCCGGACCGGTAAAGTCCACCAGCCCCGGCTTGCCCGGCTCAAGCCCGCAAAGCACAAGCGCGGCGTGAATCGCCGACGGTCTGGCCTTGGTCATCACCAGCGACTCATGCTCGCGCGTGTCGGGTGAGCAGCAGATGAGTTCGAGCGGAACGATCGGCGTCTGCGGGTCGTGGCAATCAAGGGGGATGATCCCGTCAAACTCAACCACCCGCGCGGCCCGGTCGACACGCACATGCTCCGCCACGGTCAGAAAGACCGGCCCGGTTGGCGCGGCGGCGACGGGATCGCCGTTGCTCTCGGCCTTCTGGCCGGGGCTCGTGGTGGGCGCGGTTGGAAGCGCCAACGGCCGCGAGGCCCCGATCGGGCGGGCCGGGGTGAAGGCGGCCGCGGGGCCGGGCGTTTCTGCGGGTGGTGTGGCCGGCTGATCGGTCCCACACCCCCAGAGGGGGACCGCAAAGCACACGGCCGCCCACCATGTTCGCTGGGCCGTCAGGCGCGTGCGCCCAGGGACTTGCTTCGTGACCGGCGCTCTCATGCACGCTCCTCTTCACTCTTCACCAGTCGGCAGAAGAGGTCGCCGCGGGCCTCATAGTTCGTGAACTGGTCCCAGCTCGCGCACGCGGGTGAAAGAAGCACCACGTCGCCGGGGTTCGCCCCCCGTAACGCGGCTGGCAGGGCCGCCTCCACCGTGGCGCACTCCGTGACCGGCACCCCGGCGGCCCGGGCGAGGGCCGCGATCGATGGACCCGTTGCGCCGATCGAGAACACCTCGACCCCCAGCGCCGCACAGCGGCCCACGAGTTCGCGCATGTCCGAGCCCTTGTCATATCCACCAAGGATCACCCGCACCCGGCCCGGTCCGCCCGTGAGCGCGGCGAGCGCGGCGAGCGCCATCAGCGTCGACTCCGGGGTTGTGCTCTTGGAGTCGTTGAAGCACCGCACCCCGCGCGGCGAGCCCGCGAACTGCAGGCGGTGGACCAATCCCGGAAACTCCGCGATCGCGCGATGAATCTCCGCACCGGGCCGGTCGGGCATCATCATCCCCACCGCCGCCGCGGCCTGTGCCGCGTTGTGCCGGTTGTGTTCACCCGGCAACCGCAGCGGAAGGCCAAGCTCCGCGGTGGGGATCACCCGCGCGAGACCGAGCCCGGCCCATGAATCGAGACCCGGCCCGAGGATCTTGGCCGCGTCGCGTGGTTGGTGCGCGAGCAGTTGCATCTTGCTCCGCGTGTAGTGGTCCATGTCGCCGTGCCAATCGGTGTGGTTGGTGGCGATGTTCGTGACCACCGCGACGCCGGGGGCAAACCGCAGGGCCTCCCCCGCATCGCCGAGCCAGTGCAGCATGAAACTCGAGAGCTCAAGCACCACGATCGGTCGCAGGTCCGGCCCCTGCGCCGGCGGCGCGGGGCGCTCACTCGTGAGGGCATCAAGCAGTGAACCGCCGATGTTCCCACCCATGAGCACGGGCACGCGCAGGGCCCGGAGGGCGTGCGCGATCATCGCCGTCGTGGTGCTCTTGCCCGCACTGCCGGTGATGCCCACCGTTCGCGCTTCAAGCCCGGCTCTCCGCAGCAATCGCACCACCAGCCCCATCTCGGTCGTCACCACCGCGCCCGCGTGGCGGGCCGTCGCAAGGTATTCGTTGGTCCACGGGGCCTTGACCGCCGGGTTGGCGACCACCACTTCCGCGCTGGCGAAGTCCTCCGCCCGATGCTCGCCGAGCACCAGCCGCACCCTCCCGGGCGCAAGGTCCGCCGCATCGCTCACAAGCGCCCTGAGCGCGGCGATCGACGGGCCGAGCTTATTCGCCGGTTCCTTGTCGGTGATGGTGACCCGCGCACCCCGCGCCGCCAGCCAGCGCGAGACGCCAAGCCCGCCCCCGAAGTTCCCGAGACCCATGACCGTCACGCGCCGCCCGAGGAGGCCCGCCGGGTCAAGATCACCGCCGAGAGTTGGGGCCGCGGGGGCTGGCATGGTCGTCGTCATGGCGAGTGGTCTATCGACGGGCCGCGGGCCTTCGCACGAATGCCCTGCGCACGCCGGAGAGCGCCCCGGTCCATCACGGCAGGAGTTTCACCACCGCCGCGCCGGGCTCATCGCCACGGTTCTCGGCGTGCTGCCGTGCCGTCAGGCCCGACTGGTCCTTGAGGGCCGCATTCGCCCCCGCCTTCACCAGCACCTCGGCCATCGCCGCAGCGCCGTTCTTGGCTGCCTTCATCAAGGGCGTCACGCCATAGCGGTCGGGGACGTCGGGCTTTGCACCCTTGGCCAGCAGCATGGTCACCACCGCCGGGTCCGCCCCGCTCTCGGCGGCGATCGCCACCGGCGTGGAGTTGTCGTCGCTCTGCGTATCGACCGTCGCCCCCGCGAGCAGGAGCGAGCCCACCTTCTCCCGGTCGCCAGCCCGGGCCGCCTGCATCAGGGCTGTCTCCCCGAACTTGTTCCGCGCCTCGGTCGCCGCCCCGGCCAGCAGCAGTGACTTCACCGTCTCGGCCGAGCCGCGGGCGCTCGCGAGCATCAGGGCCGTCCACCCGTTCTCGTCGCGGGCGTTCACGTTCGCCTTCGCATCGATCAGCGCCTGCGCGATCGCCGGGTCCTCGTTCAGCGCTGCGAGCATCAGGGCTGTGCGCCGGTCAGGTGTCGAGGTATCCGGCTTAGCGCCGACAGAGAGCATCTTGCGCACCGCCGCGACATCACCCCGGGCCGCCGCCTCCAGCAGGTCGGGCATCGGCCCGTTGGCCGACGCGGCCGCCGCCGTCACCGGTTGCGTTGCGCCGACATAGGTGTATGTGGCCCAGATCGCCAGGCCCCCGCCGACGAGGAGCAACAGGAGGCCGATCGGCGAACGCGAGGGTGCGGGGGTCGTCATGGAAAAAACTCTGCAGGGTCGAAGGACAGGGGAAGATCGATCCGGTGATTCAAAGGGATTGCCGACGAGGCCCCGCGGCGGTCGGCGCTTCTGCGTCGAGCGTCAATCCTCCTCATGCCGGGGCTTGTACGCCGCGACGACCTGCGCCTGGATGCTGGCGGGCGTGTACTCGTCGTGGCTGTAGTCCATGGTAAACGACCCTTGGCCACCGGTGATGGACTTGAGTTCGTTCGTGAAGTTCGTGAGCTCCGCGAGGGGGGCGGTCACACGAATGACGCACATCCCACCGGCTACGACGTCCGTCGATTGCACGCGGCCGCGCTTCGTCCCGGCGAGGTCGGCGGTGATGTCGCCCATGCTGTCGGCGGGGGCTGTCACCTCCACATCCACATAGGGTTCGAGCAGGGCGGGGCGCGCCTTGGCCACGGCATCGATAAAGGCCTTCTTCCCGGCCGCGACAAACGCGACTTCCTTGCGGTCCACCGGGTGGTACTTGCCGTCGTAGACGCTCACCTTCACGCCGGTCAGGGGGAACCCGGCGAAAGCGCCGGTGGCCAGCACCTGCCGCACCCCCTTCTCGATCGCGGGCATGAACTGCTTGGGGACCGTTCCGCCCACGGTGGCGTTCTCAAACTCAAAGCCCTCGGGGTGGTCGGTCGGCAGCGGCTCCACCCGCAGATACACCTCGCCGAACTGACCCGCCCCGCCGGTCTGCTTCTTGTGCCGGTGGTGACCATCGGCCTTGATGAGGATCGTCTCCTTGTACGCCACCTTGGTCGGCTTGGTCTCGATCTCGATGTTGTTGCGGCCCTTGAGCTTTTCGAGCATCACCCGCATGTGCAGCTCGCCCATGCCGCGCATCACGGTCTGTCCGGTCGCCGCCACGCGCTCCATGCTGAAGCAGGGGTCTTCCTCCATCAGTTTGTGCACTGCGCCGGCGAACTTCGTCTCGTCCGCGGCGTTCTTGAGCTCAACCGCGATGCCGTACAGCGGCTTGGGGATCGGCAGCGCAGGTGCCACGAAGACCTGGTTCGCGTCGCTGTGCAGGACCGAGTTGAACTTCAGTTCGTCGATCTTGGGGACCACGCCGATGTCGCCGGCATGCAGGGCCTCGCACTCGACATGCTCCTTGCCCTTCAGCTTGAAGAGGTGACCGATGCGCACCGGCTTCTTCGAGTCGCCGTGATAGAGCTCCGTCTTGTTCCGCACCGTGCCCTGAAGCACGCGGAAGATCGAGAGCTTGCCCACGAAGTTGTCGTTGAGCACCTTGAAGACGTGGGCCACCACCGGCTTCTCCGGGCCGGAGAGATCGGGCTCGAACATGTGGTCCTGTCCGTCCGCGCTGCGCACTGTCACGTGCGGCGGCGCCGCCTCGTGCGGACCCGGGCACTGTTCCGCGAAGATGTGCAGCAGGTCCTGCACGCCCGCCCCGGTTTTGGCCGAGCAGAAGCACACGGGGATCAGGTGGCCCGCCGTGAGGGCTTTCTCCGTCGCCTGGTGCAGTTTTGCGCGGTCGAGCTTGTCCCCCTTCTCAAAGTACTCGGCCATGAGGTCGTCATCCTCGGCCACGATCTGCTCATAGATGTGCCGGTGCGCCTCCTCGACCGTCATCAGGGCCGGCTCCGCCCCCGCATCGGCGTGGTCGTGGTCGAAGACATCCACCACGTCGGTGTTGTTCTTGATCGGCAGGTTGATGGGGATGCACTCAGGGCCGAAGGCCTCGTGGAGCTGGTCGAGCATCTCGTCAAGCTTGGCCTCGTGATCGATCTTGTTCACCACGATCAGCCGGGGCAGGCCGAGCTCGGCCGCGATCCGCATCACGCGCCGGTGCGTCACCTCCACACCCTTGCCGGCGTCGACCACGATGGCCACCGTCTCCG
>JBQTIJ010000109.1:0-6679 GCA_052388255.1 Phycisphaerales bacterium | reverse complement strand
GCCCCCCGTCCTTCCCCTTATGCAGCGCCCCCGCCACCCCATACATCTCTCCGCGCTCATCCTCATGAGCGCTCTCGCCGGCGCCTGCCAGCGCTATGACGCCGCTCCCATCGATCTCACCGCCCATCGCGCCGAGTTCTTCGATCGCGCCGCCCGCGCCACCCATCTCCGCGAGTTCGCCGCCAACCTCGCCCCGTCCACCTTTGCGCCCGCCACCCCCTTCGACCTTGCCGACGGCGTCACCTGCGCTGAGGCCGAAGTCGTCGCCCTCGTCTTCTCCGCCGATCTCCGCCTCGCCCGCCTCCGCGCCGGTGTCTCCGCCGCCTCCGCTGAGAACGCCGGCCTCTGGGCCGACCCCACGCTCGGTGTGGATCTCACCCGCATCATCAATGGCACACCGAACCCTTGGAAGGTCTTCACCTCTCTCGGGCTCACTCTACCCATCTCCGGCCGCCTCGAGGTCGAGAAAAAACGCGCTGCCGCGGAGCACGCCGCCGAACTCTCCCGCGTCGCCGCCGCAGAATGGACCGCGCGCATCGCCATCCGTCGCGCATTCACCGAATGGTCCGCCCTCTCTCTCCGCTCCCTCACGCTCCGCGAACTCCTCCTCGCCGTCGATCAGACCCAGTCCCTCGTCGATCGCATGGAGGCCGCGGGCGAAACACCCCGCACCGAGGCCCGCCTCTTCCGCATCGAGGGCGCCGGCAGAGCCGCCGAACTCGCCGCCCTCGAGTCCCGCACGCTCGAGGCCGAGCTCGAACTCAAGCGGCTCATGGGCCTCGCCCCCGATGCCACGATCACCTTCGTCTCCGCCGGAATCGGCCCCAGCCCCGCCGAAGCCGATTCCCTCGGCAACGCCTCCGCGATCAGCCCCACCACTCCGGCCATGCTCACCGTCATGCTCGAATACGAATCCGCGGAGAAGGCCCTCGAACTCGCCGTCAAAGAGCAATACCCCGACCTTCAGATCGGCCCCGGCTATGGACGCGAAGACGGTCAGGATCAGTTCCTCCTCGGGATCAACCTCCCTCTCCCGATGTTCAACGGCAATCGTCGCGCCATCGCGGAGGCAACCGCCCGCCGCGAACTCGCCCGCGCTGAGGTTGAGACCACCCTCGAACAACTCGAAAGCCAGTCCCGCGCCGCCTCCCTCCGCATCCGCGCCGCCCGGGCTCAGCGCGAGGCCTTCGAGTCCCGCGTAGTCCCTCTCGTCGATGCCCAGTACGCCGACGTCCGCGCCCTCGCCGCCCTCGGTGAAGTCAACGCCCGCGTCATGCTCGAAACCCTCTCCCGCCTCCACGATGCCAAGGACCGGCTCATCGAAGCCCGCCGCGATGAAGCCCTCGCCCACCTCAACCTCCGCGCCATCCTTGGCCCCGCTCCCATCGTTCACTGATCCTCGCTCCCCGACTCCTCCCGGCCTTGAAGGAACCCGCCATGCGCCCCTTCTCATCCCTCCCCCGCCCTCTCCTCCCATTCCTTCCCCTCGCCCTCGCGCTCGCTGGCGCCGCCTGCGACCGCAAGCCCCCCGCTCCACCTCCGCCCCCAGCCGCCGCTCCCTCGGCCCCCGCGCCCACCAACCGCGTCGATATCCCCGCACCCGTCCGTCTCAACCTCGGCATCTCCTTCGCAAAGGTCGAACTCCGCCGAGTCGCACAGACCATCCGCCTCCCCGGCCGCTTTGAACTCCTCGCGAACGCCCGCCGTGAATATGGCCTCCCGCTCGCTGGTCGCGTTGAACTCCTCGCCCTCCCCCTCCAGCGTGTCGAAGCCGGCGCGCCCCTCTTCAGCGTCTCCTCCCCTGCATGGCGTGATCTTCACGAACAGATCGAAGCCGTCACCGCAAAGGTCGAGTCCATGGTCCCACTCCGCGAGGCCCACCGCCTCCACGAACGCCGACTCGCCGAAAAAGTCACCCTCTGGGAAGGCCGCATCAAGGAACTCGATCAACTCCGCGCCGCCGGTGGCGGCAGCGCAGCAGCCATGATCGACGCCCGCGCAACCCTTAACCAGGCCCAGGCCGAACTCGCCGACGTCATGGAGCGCGATGCCGAACTCGAGGCAGAGAACCGTCAGGCCGAATCCGAACAGCGCGCCCTGCGGGCCCGCCGCGAACTCCTCGCCCGTGCCCGCAACTGCTCCCCCGGTGCCGCCGAGCCCTCCGCCTCCGAGCCCTTCATCATCTGTGCTCTCGCCCCCGGCGTCGTTGAATCAGTCGCCATCACCCCCGGCGCGCTCGCTCCAGAAAACGCCACCATCATGACCCTCGTTCAGCCCGAGGTTCTCCGCTTCGTCGCCCGCGGCTTGCAATCAGACCTCGGCCGTCTTCAGGACGGCATGCCCGTCCGCATCGCCCCTCCGCAAGGCAGCACCATCGACCTCCAGGACACCCTCACCGGGACGCTCCGCATCGGTCTCGCGGCCGACCCTGATGAGCGCACCGTTGACCTCACCACCACCCCGAAGGGTTCAAGACCCTGGGCCCGCGCAGGCGTCTCCGCCTTCATGGAGGTCACCACCGCCGGCGGAGCCGAGGCACTCGCCATCCCCCTCTCCGCCGTCGTCCGCGACGGTGCGGTCCCCGTCATCTTCCGCCGCGATCCCGCCAACCCGGACAAGGTGATCCGCCTCGAGGCCGACATCGGCCTTTCCGACGGTCGATGGATCGTGATCGCCAGCGGGGTCAAGGAGGGCGACGAGATTGTCCTCGGCGGCAACTACCAACTCATGCTCGCCACCAGCGGCTCCGCGTCGAAGGCCGGGCACTTTCACTCTGACGGCACCTTCCACGACGGGGAGCACTGATCCATGCTCGCCAACCTCATCGCTTTTTCACTCCGTCACTCATCCCTTGTCATTGTCACCGCCGGCCTCCTCCTTCTCCTCGCCGGGCTCAAGGTCAAGGACATGCCCGTGGACGTCTTCCCGGAACTCAACGCGCCCACCGTCGTGGTGATGACCGAGGCAGGCGGTCTCGCCGCTGACGAAGTCGAGAGCAACGTCACCTTCCCCATCGAGACCGCCGTCAACGGCCTTCCCGGCACCCGCCGCGTCCGCAGCGCCTCCGCCACCTCACTCTCGATCGTCTGGGTCGAGTTTGACTGGGGGATGGACATCTACCGCGCCCGGCAACTCGTCAGCGAACGTCTCTCCGCCGTCCGCGAAGCCCTCCCAGAGAACGCCCACGCCGAGATCACCCCGGTCACCAGCATCACCGGCGAGATCATGATCATCGCCCTCTCCTCCCCCGATGGCTCCGTCACCCCGCTCAGCATGCGCTCCTTCGCGGAGTTTGACCTTCGCAACAAGATCCTCGCGGTTCCGGGCGTGGCCCAGGTCGTCGCCATCGGCGGCGAACTCCCGCAATACCAGATCAACGTGAAGCAGGATCAACTCGCCCTCTACGGGCTGACGATCTCCGAGGTCGTCGAGGCCGCCCGCGGTGCCCACAGCACCGCCAGCGCCGGATACGTTCCCAACTGGGAGAACCAGGAACTCCCCATCCGCCAGACCGCCCGCGTGACCAGCCCGGACGACATCAAAAACACCCTCGTCCGCATCCACAACGGCGCCGCCGTCACCATCGGCCAGGTCGCCGATGTCCAGCTCGGGCCCTCGCCCAAACGCGGCACCGGCGCCGATCGCGCCCTCCCCGCCGTCGTCGTCAGCGTGCAGAAATCCCCCGGGACCAACACCCTCAACCTGACAACCCAGATCGACGCCGTGCTCGATCAGGTCGAGCGGTCCTTGCCCAAGGGCATGATCCTCAACCGCGACCCCTTCCGCGCCTCGCGCTTCATCGAGCGGTCGATCAACAACGTCGTCAAAGTGCTGGTCGAAGCATCGGTGATCGTCGCGGTCATCCTGATCCTCTTCCTTCTCAACGTCCGCGCCACCCTCGTAACGCTCACGGCCCTCCCCCTCTCCCTCGCCGTCGCCCTCCTCATGCTCTGGGCCCTCGGCCTCTCGATCAACGTCATGACGCTCGGCGGTTTGGCCGTCGCCATCGGCGAACTCGTGGACGACGCCATCATCGACGTCGAGAACGTCCTCCGGCGGCTCAAGGAAAACGCAGCCCTCCCCGATGGCCAGCGCAAGACCCTCGTCGAAGTCATCTCAACCGCCAGCAACGAGATCCGCTCATCGGTCGTCTTCGCCACCATCATCATCTGCATGGTCTTCGTCCCCCTGCTCTTCCTGCAAGGGCTTGAGGGCCGCTTCTTCCAGCCCCTCGGCATCGCCTACATCATCTCGATCATGGCCTCGCTCTTCGTGGCCCTCACCGTCACCCCTGCCCTCTGCAAGTGGCTCTTCCTCGGTTCCTTCGGCCGCATGAACAACCACGCCCCCGCCGGGCACGCCGACCACGACGGTTGGCTCGTCCGCACCCTCAAGAAGTTCTACCTCCCCGCCCTCCGCGCCAGCGTGCGCAGCCGCGGCCTTGTCCTCTCTGGCGCTGGCGTCCTCACGGTCCTGTCGCTCATCCTCATGTCCACCTTCGGCACCTCCTTCCTCCCCGCCTTCAAGGAAGGCACCTTCACCGTCTTCCTCCTCGCCCCACCCGGCACTTCTCTCGTCGAGAGCAACCGCCTCGCCGCGGGCATTGAGGCGCAGCTCACCGCCATCGAGGGTGTCCAGAGCGTCACCCGCCGCACCGGCCGCGCCGAACGCGACGAGCACGCTGAGCCGGTCAGCAGTTCAGAGGTGGAAGTCACCCTGAAACCGGGCGTCGATCAGAACAAGGTCCGCGGCGAGATCGACCGCATCATCGCCAACATCCCCGGCATCACCACCATGGTCGGCCAGCCCATCGAGCACCGGCTCAGCCACGTCCTCTCCGGCACCCCCGCCGCCATCGCCATCAACGTCTTCGGCGATGACCTCAACGTCCTCCGCGCGCTCGCCAAGGAGATCGAAGCCGCCATCAAGCCCATCCCCGGCACCCGCGATGTCGCCGCCAACCGCGAGATCATGATCACCTCGCTCCCCATCCGTTACCGTCCCCATGACCTCGTCGCCGCCGGGCTCTCCCCCGCCGCCGCCGCCACTCAGGTCCAGCAGGCCCTTTACGGCGAGTCCGTCGCGGAAGAGAACCAGGGCGTCCGCCGCTAGGAGATGGTCGTGCGCCTTGCGGAGAGTGAACGCGAGCGGCTCGACCAGATCATGGACCTTCAGCTCCGCGGCGCCGGCGGCGCCATCGTCCGCCTCCGCGAAGTTGCTGACCTCGGCCCGGAAAGAACGAGCAACCTCATCGCCCGCGAAAACGCCCAGCGCAAGGCCGTCATCTCGACCAACGTCGCCGACGGTTACAACCTCGGCCAACTCGTTGCCGAGGTACGTGCCAGAGTCGACCCCATCGTGGCGAAAGCCGCCTCCGGCCCCAATGCAGGCACATATACCGTCCATTACGGCGGGCAGTTCGAAGCCCAGCAATCCGCCAGCCGCACCATTTCCATCATGGGCGCGGGCGTCGCCCTGCTCATGTTCCTCCTCCTCCAGCTCTCCACCGGCAAGAGCCGGGTCGCCCTCCTTGTCATGCTCAACCTCCCCCTCGCCCTCATCGGTGGCATCGCCGCCATCTACATCACCGAGAGCCCCTCCCTCCTCACCAACACCCTCGCACTCGTCGGCCTCTCCGGCGAGCGCTACATCCCCCCCGTCATCTCGATCGCCAGCATGGTCGGCTTCGTCACCCTCTTCGGTATCGCCGTCCGCAACGGCATCCTCCTCGTCAACCACTACCACCACCTCCAGCAGCACGAAGGCAAGTCCATCAGCGACTCCATCATCCAGGGCTCCATCGAGCGCCTCGTCCCCATCCTCATGACCGCCCTCACCGCCCTCCTCGGCCTCGTCCCGCTCGCCCTCGCCGGTGGCAAGCCCGGCAGTGAACTCCTCGCCCCACTCGCCATCGTCGTCCTCGGCGGCCTTATCTCATCCACCCTCCTCAACCTCTTCGTCATCCCCGCCGGCTACGCCCTCGCCTTCGGCATCCCCACCTCCGACCAATCCCCGCCGCGTCTTTTCACTCGCCTGCGTGCCCGCTTCCGCGGCTCACGCTAAATCCACTTCACCCCATTTTCCTCCTTTCACAAGGGTCCTTTCATGTCCACTCCTTTCGCCCGCGTCCTCTCCCTCTCCATCACCCTCGTCGCCGCCGCATTCGTCGGCTGCGACCAGAAGCCCGCCCCCGCGCCCTCAGGCGGCAACGCCGGCGCGAGCGGCTCATCCGCTCCCGCCAAGCACGACGATCATGCCCACGGCGACGGCCACGATCATCACGACGACCACGGCCCCGCCACCGCACTCGGCGAGCAGTCCGTCGGCGGCTTCACCGTCAAGGCCTCGCGCGACGGCGCACTCACCCCCGGTGGCGATGCTCCCATCGATATCTGGGTCACCACCGGAAAGCCCGCCACCCTCCGCGCGTGGATCGGCACCGATGACGCCAAGGGCTCCATGAAGGCCAAACTCGACATTGAGAAGGACGCCTACCACGGCCACGTAGAGATCCCCAAGCCCCTCCCCGCCGGCAGCCGACTCCACGTTGAACTTGAGAACGACAAGGGCGAAGTCCCGCGCCTCTCCTTCGACCTCAAGGCCTGAGCCCTTCGCCCGCCCCGTCTCCCCCGCCCCCCAGGTCCCACGACCAACCCCCCCGGCCCCGGGGCCAGGCCCA
>JBQTIJ010000108.1:0-4866 GCA_052388255.1 Phycisphaerales bacterium | reverse complement strand
AGGCGACGTGAACATCATGCCCCTGCTCGCACAGGCGAATGAATGTCCCGCCCATGCTGATCACGTCATCATCCGGATGAGGTGAGAAGACCACCACGCGCTTGGGGAAGGGATCGGGCGTGCCGTCGTGCTGCGGTCGGCCGCGCTTGCCCCCGGGCCATCCCGTGATGGTGTTCTGGAGAGACTTGAACACCTCGATGTTGATGTCGTACGCGCCGTTGCGACGCGTGCTGAGGAGTTCTTGCAGACCGTGCTCGTTGTAGTCCTCGTCCGTGAGTTTGGTGATCGGCTTCTCGAGCGTGCGCGCAAGCCCGATGGCGGCCCGCCGAGTCTGCAGCGCGTCCCATGAGAGCCCGAACGCGCTCATGGGCCCGAGCTTCCAGGGCGTCCGGAAGCGCGTCAGTTCCGCGGCCGATGCCCCATCGAGGTAGATCTTCGCCGAGCCGTGATGCTGCAAGTAGCCCGCCGAGACCGACGGGGTCACCTCGCCCTCCACCGCGCGCCGGATGATCGGCGCCTTGTGCTCGCCGAACGCGAGAAGGATGAGCTTGCGCGCGGCCAGAATCGTGCCGACCCCCATGGTCACCGCTTTGCGCGGCACGTTCCACTCGCCGAAGAAATCACTCGCCGCGTCCATGCGCGTCACCCTGTCGAGAGTGATGAGCCGCGTGCGGCTGTCGCGCGGTGAGCCCGGTTCATTGAAGCCGATGTGACCTGTGCGTCCGATGCCGAGGATCTGGATGTCGATGCCCCCATGCTGCTCGATGAGCGATTCGTACCGGGCGCACGAGGCGGCGACATCCTCGAGCCGGGCGCGGCCGTCGGGCACATGACACGAGTGAGGGTCAAGGTCCACAAGGTCAAAGAGGTGTTCGCGCATGAACCGGCGGTAGCTCTGCAGTTCCGTCCCGCCCATGGGCCAGTATTCATCGAGGTTGAACGTCACCACGTTCGCGAAGGAGAGCCCCTCCTCGCGGTGCAGCCGCACAAGTTCCTCGTAAACGCCCTGCGGGGTGGAGCCCGTGGCCAGTCCAAGCACCGCCGTGCGGCCCGCCGCCGCCCGGGCTTTGATCAACTCGGCGATCTCCGCCGCCGCCGCCGCGCTCGCCGCACCGGCGGAGGGGAAGACACACACCGGAATGTGCTCGATCGAGGCCGCGAGGGGCGTCGGTGGGATGAAGTTTGGGCCCGAGCGGTCAGGGCGGCTATTGGGTTGTGCGTCCGGCACAGGGAGACCTTTCAGAGCGAGAGTTGGCAGAGACTATCGAACGAGCACATCCGAGGGTTCCTCGTTCGCATGGGCGGAGAGGCCGACATGCCGCAGGAGCCGCCAGAGCGCCAGAGCGTCAAAGGTGTCGAAGGCATCGACGTCATGACTGTCGCCATCAAGCACGGCCCACGCCGAGCCGTCGGGGTTGAGGAGCGGCACCACCACCTCCGACCGGTCACGAGGGTCGCAGGCGACATAGTTCGCACCCAGCGACGCGACATCGCGAACGACCAACGGCCGGGCTGCGCGAAGGCACTGGCCGCAGGCCCCGTGCAGGCCGATCGGGGAGCAGGCGGGCTTGTCGCGCCTGGGCCCGAGGATCATCTCCGACGGGCGTGACTTCGAATACGTATAGAACCCGATCCACGAGACGCCCTTGGTCGAGAACAGGTCCCAGAGGCCATCGGCCACCGCCTGCATCATCTCCTCCGTGCTGACGCGCGCAGGGTGCGGCAGGCGATCAAGGACCCGGACATAGTCCCTCGCCGGGCGGGGTCGGCCTGCGGGGTGCGAAGGGTTCGTCATGCCGGAGCGTATCAGCGGGATGGATCGTTTTCGGTCGGGAGGTGACCCTCCGGCATATTCTGAACCCCGAACACCGCACATGCCCGCCGAACGACCCGTCAACCCGCCGCTGGTCCTTGAGCCCATCTTCGGCCCGCCCACGGCCCCGATCCGGCTCGTTCCGCCTGAAGGGGAAGGTGTGACCAAGGTCACTGTCGGACGGCTTCCTGAGTGTCAAGTGCAACTCCCGGAGACCGAGAAGACCGTCTCAAGGGTTCACTGCTCTTTTGAGAGCATCGACCGCGGCTGGCAGGTGACCGACCTCGGCAGCCGCCACGGGACGTTCCTGAACAACGTCGCCCTCGTGGCCAATGCCCCGCAGACGCTGCGCGAGGGGGATGGGGTCCGCATCGGGCCGTGGACGTTCCGTGTGGTCGGCAACGGCACACCCAGTTTCACGACGCTCGACGACACCGCGTCGCTCGCCAGTCGCGTTGTGCCTGTCACGCGACCATCGCAGGAAGGGATCGATCGCCGTCGCCTGCAGATGTTGATCAAGTGCTCGAAACTGGTTCACACCGCGCAGGACGAACACCGTCTCGCGGCTGCCCTGCTTGACCCGGTGCTCGAGGGCACGGGCTTTGCGCGGGTGGCCGTGGTTCGGGCCACGGGCAGGACGGGGTCGCCGGATGCGGGAAGGCCAGCGCCGGGTGGCCCGGTCGCGATCGGAGCTTCCGCTATCGGAGGCGGTCTTGAATCGTTTGCGCAGATCGAAGTCCTCGCCGCCAAGGCCGCCAACGGGGGGAGGCCGTCGGCACAGTTCAGCCGATCGCTCCTTCAAGCGGCCTCGCACGGCCAGATCGTCGAACTCCGCCAGGACGAGGCGCCCTCGGCCGCCGTGAGCATCATGGCCCTGGGCACTGCCACGGCCATGGCCGTTCCCGTGCTCCTTGATCAGCGGCCTGCCTGCTATCTCTACCTCGATTCTCGACGCGACGAACCCACTCCGCACGGTGATGCCGCGGCCTTCTGCCAGGCCATTGCCGAGATGTGCGGCCTCGCACTTTCGTCGATGCAGCGAGCCCGCCTGGAGCAGGAGCGCGTGCGATATACCGAGCAGATGGAAGCCGGTATGGCGATCCAGCGTCAACTCCTCCCCAAGCCCCAGGGCCGGATCGGCACCCTCGAGTACGCCTTTGAGCTCCGCCCCGGGCGATACGTCGCCGGTGACCTTGTCGACTTCGTCGCCCTCAGCGAGCGCCGGGTCGCGTTCTTTATCGGCGATGTCTCTGGCAAGGGACTCCCCGCTGCGATCCTGATGGCGACCACGCAGAGCTACTTGAACGCCGCGCTCCGGCAGTTTCAGGAACCGGCCAGGGTGGCCGCGGAAGTGAACGCCCACCTTGCCGCCCATGCGCCCGACAACAAGTTCGTCTCGCTCTGGCTGGGCATGCTCGATCTTGCAACGGGTGTGCTTGATTTCGTCGACGCCGGTCACGGCTTCATGCTCGTTCGCGATCCTGACGCGGGAGTTTTTGTCCCCGGTTGCGGCCAGGCGAACGACCCCGGTGGCCCCCCGTTGCGCGTCTTTGACGAGGCCGAGTACGTCTGCAAGCGTGTTCGACTCTCCCCCGGCAGCCGGATTGTGCTGTTCAGCGACGGAGTCGTGGAGCAGGCAGATCCAAACGGCGAACAGTTCGGAACCGCCCGAGCCATGGCCACCCTCGCCGACTCGGCCGATGCCCAGCAGGATGTCCGAGCGCTCGTAAGCGAGGTGCTCCGTCATGCGGGAACTGACGCACTCTCCGATGACCTCACCGTCGCGTCATTGACCTGGCATGGGCCCTGATCCGGCCACGAACATGCTGCGAACGGAAGCCCCTGCTTTCGCCGCGTGGCAACTTGCACAAGTGCAGTTCCGCAGCGACACTATGGGTGAATGCCGGACATGTGTTCTTGTCGGCATTTGCCCTCCCTTGGAGTCCTCCCCGTGAAATCGACGTACGCATCGCGCCGCTGTCTGATGACGCTGGCACTCGGGTGTGCGTCCTTCGCGCAGGCCCAGACCGCACGAGAGACCATCCCGCTGAGTGTCCGGCAAGCCGCGGCCCGGCAACGGCTCATCGAGACCGCGCCACCGCTCACGACCGGGGCCCATCCGGCGTTTGCCCAACCGCTCCTTGCCGCCCCTCCGGCGGATTTCGGCCTGCCGATCGGTCTTGAGGGCAGCGGTCAAACGCCCATTCCGCCGCTCAGCCCGCTCTCCAAGGGGAACTACGTCAACTACGACTCGCCGCCCGTCAAGTCGCTGGCCCTGAGCAGCACGGGCGACCGGTTGTTTGTGGCCGATACCCCCAACAACTGGCTCACGATTCTCGGTGCCCCAACGTTCGCCAATGGTGGTGCTCTTGGCCTCATCAAGCACGTTCCGGTGGGTTTGGAGCCCGTGGCGGTGGCCGTTCAGCCCGGGCTGACGGACGACCTCAGCAATCTCTTCGTCTGGACAGCGAACTTCATGTCGGATGACCTGAGCGTCATCAACACGCAGACGGGTCAGGTGGAGGCCGTGGTCCCTGTGGGCGACGAGCCCGTCAACATCGTCTTTGATGTGACCGGTGCATTTGCCTTTGTCATTACTCAGGGCCCCTCCCTCGCCATGCTCGACGGCCAGGGGCTTGATGGGCGCGGCGCGCTCAGCGTTGTGGATACCGCCCACAGACAGGTGATCTTCTCAACCCCCATCGACGCCAACACTCCTCGGGCGATGGTGATCGATCATGAGCGCCGCCGTCTTATCGTCGCGCCGGTTCACTCAGGCAACGACACAACGGTTGTCGGCACGCCGGTCGTCATGACCTTCACCACGGGATCGGCCCTGACGGTCTCAACCCTTCACGTCGCCAAGACGTTCTCCCTCACCTCCAACATCTTCACCGGCACCGGCGAGCTCACCCCGTGGCCCGATGTCTCCGCCGTTCCCGGCGAACCGGCCCCCGATGTGAATCGCATCATCCGCTCCCGGGGCGGCCCGTGGCAGGCGATCGTCAACACCCTGGCCCCCGGTGGCGTCCTGAGTCCCGCCGCGGTCAGCC
>JBQTIJ010000107.1:0-4907 GCA_052388255.1 Phycisphaerales bacterium | reverse complement strand
CCTGCCGTGCCTCAGCTGACACATCCCAAACAGGGATGGGCAGCGTCCGTCACGGGCGGTCCCGAACAGGGGAAGTCTATAGGGGTCGGCGCATGAGTCAAAAACGACGCGGCCCCGCATTGTGCATGCGAGGCCGCGCCATCCTTCATTTGGCCCCTCTCCTCTCAGAGGTAGCCGGTGGTTTTTGCTCAGCGACGACGCCGGAGCGCGGCCGCGCCCAGCAGTCCGGCCAAGCCCATCGCCGCCGAGGGGGCGGGGATGATCGAGACCTTGTCGACATCGAGCGTGTCCGAGGGGGTCGAGCCGGCGAGCGTGCTGGTCACGACCGCGCCGATCTGGAAGCGGCCAACCCCGCCGAAAACGGAGTTGAAGAGCGTCGGGGCGCCCTCATAAATGAACGGAGTGGCGAAGCTGATCGGCACGATCACCTGCACCCATTGATTGGCGGGGAGGTCCTCGCTCACGAAAACGACACCCGCGCCCGGCGCGGCCGGGGAGAAACGGGCAAAGACGTCGAGCGGCTCCGGCGCGTTGTGCCGGAAGAAGAACGAAAGAGCAGTGACGCCGGAGGACAGGTAGTTGCCAAAGAGCGCGCCCCCGGAGGAGCCGAAGCCGGTCTGGCAACGGAAGAAGATCTGCTGATCCCCCTCAAGGTTGGGTGCGAACGAGTAGGCCCGCGTGATGTACGACGACCCATCAGGGCCCCCCGCAGCGGAGAACGACGGCGCCGTCAGCGGAGCCGCGGCGATGCTCCAGTTGGCGGTGGTTCCGAAGTCCTCGGTGAACGGGACGGTCTGGGCGGTGCTGACAGCAGCCAACCCGACGAGCGCCAAAGGCGCAAAAACAACCGACATACGGTTCTTCACGGCACGATCTCCCTTACTTCCTCACAACTGAACAGACTCTACCCGCATGAACGGTAGGCGGCGCTGGCGGTGAATCCACGGGCTTCGAGTGCAGGGTTGATCGACGTTGGCCACTGGGAAGGCTGGGTAGTTCGACTGATTCCGAGCGTTGCGCGGCCGGGACAAACCGGCCCCCGTTGTGGGGCGTTGAATGGGGGAGGACCGAAAGGGGTACCCATGAACACATTCGCACGACCGGGTCTTGTTCGCTGGTTCAATGCACGTGCCGATCGGCCGATGGCCGGATGGGTGGTGGTTCTTGCCTTGGTGGCCGCCAGTCCGGGGTGCGCGGAGCAGGCCCGGCAGAATGAACCACCCGCGCCCGTCGCGAGCGGGCAGGCACGGACCTTCTCCTCGCCTGATGCGGCCGTTCCGGTGATCAATGACCTCATTCGGCGTAGCGACTGGGCAACGCTCGCCAGTTACTACGACCTTTCGTTGACGCGCCAGATCCGCGAAGAGGAACTCCTCTCGGGCCGGTTTTTCATCACCCCCGGTGCCTCGGCCACCTCCGGACCCACGGCCATCTCGCGTTACCGGCACCCCTTCCCGCCGGGGTCGCGCTTCCTGAGCTCGAAGCCAGAGGGTGACCCAGGTGCCCTTCCTTGCATCTGGACCGTGAGCACGGTCCTTGAGATTGATCAAGGAGGCGGCGCGGTACAGCGCGTCATCAGCGAGTGCAAGATGATCCAGCGCAAGGAGGGGTTCCGACTGCTGGCCCCCGCGCCCGCGGCATGAACCGCCGGCCCATCGCTGGGGCCGAGGGTCGCTTATCGCACGTCCGTCGCGTGGGGGTTGTGCCACATGCGGGTGACCCCGGGCGGCGCGTTGCGCGACATGAGCGCATCGGCACCCTGCGGCCCCCATGAGCCGCGGGTGTAGGTCTCGATGTTGCGGCGCAGGAAGGGGCTGTTCAGGAACGGTTCGCAGATGCGCCAGCCGCTTTCGACCTCGTCGCGGTGCTTGTAGAGGGTGCGGTCGCCGCGGATGGCATCGAGGATGAGCGGGCCGTAGGCCTCGATGACCTCACCGCCGAAGCGTTCAAGGTAATCAAGGTCAAGTTTGGCGGACTCGATCTTGAGCCCGGGCCCTGGGACCTTGCCCTCGATGCGGATGCTGAGCCCCTCGCGCGGGGCGATGTTCATGATGAGGCGGTTGGCGGGGCGATCGGCAAGCTCCGGATCGATCTTGGCGAAGATGTCTGTCGGGGGCTTCTTGAACTGCACCACCACCTCGGTGAGTTTGGTGGCCATGGATTTGCCGGAGCGCAGGAAGAAGGGGACGCCGGCCCAGCGCCAGTTGTCAAAGTGGATGCACATGGCGCCATACGTCTCGGTCTTGCGGCTATCGACGACCCCCGGCTCGTCGACATACGCCCGCTCCTCCGGCTTGCTCCCCTTGGCGTAGCGACCAAAGACGCCCATCTGCTGCACCTGTCCTTCGGTGAGCGTGGGGGAACACTGCACGATCTTGATCTTCTCGCGCATGATCGAGGCGGCGTCGTAACTGCTCGGCGCTTCCATGGCGACGAGCGCGAGCACCTGCATCAGGTGGCTTTGCACCATGTCGCGCATCGCGCCCGAGGTGTCGTAGTAGTTCGCCGCGCGGCTGCCGACATCCACGGTCTCGGTCGCCGAGAGCTGCACGTGGTCGATGTAGCCGCGGTTCCAGATGGGCTCGAAGATCGCGTTCGCAAACCGCAGCACCAGCACGTTCTGGACAAGTTCCTTGCCGAGATAGTGGTCGATGCGGTAGGTTGCTTCCTCCTCGAAGACGCGTCCGAGACACTGGTTGAGCGAGATGGTGGTCTTCAGGTCGATGCCGAAGGGCTTCTCGATGATGATGCGCTGCCACGCCGCGTTGCTCGCGTCAAGCGAGCACCAGCGCTTGCCCTCGGTCACGATCCCCGCGGCTCCGATGTTGTCGATGATGGGCTCAAAGAGGTTGGGTGATGTGCTGAGATAGAAGAGCACATTGGGCGCGCCCGTGTCGCCCCCCTTCATGATGCCGACCTCTTTGCCGATGGCGTTGATCCGATCCCCAAGGGGCTTCATGGACGCGGGATCGCTGCCGTCGCCAGCGTGATAGAAGATCCGCTTGCGGAAGTCTGCCCACTTCGCGGCGTCAAAGTTGGCCGAGTGCTTGGTGACCCAGGGGGTGAGTTCCTCGCGCCACCCTTCGTCGCTCTTGTCGCGCCGCGCCACGCCCAGGATGCACATCTTGGGGGGGAGTCGCCCTTGGCGGTGCAGGTCATAGAGGGCGGGTACGAGCTTGCGGCTCGTCAGGTCGCCCGAGGCACCGAAGATGACCACGACGCAGTTTTCAGCCGTCAGGGGGTTGCTCATAGCGCGGGCATGATACCAAAACCTGTCTGGCTCGCTCTGCCCGGCCCACCGGGGACGGACTGGGGATTCGCCGCGCGGGGTCTGTACGGAGGGGGGGAGGATCGGGAGAACCCCTCCCCGTGCCGGAAGAGGCCTCCGCGAGCAAGGTCAGAGATACATTGGGCGCAGGTTTCGACCCCGGCCGATACTGACGGCACTATGACCGCTGCCTCCTTCTCAACTGCGGGCCTTGCTGCGCCCGGTGTTTTGACCACCAAGGCCTTGAAGAAGGGCTCTGCGGGGGTCTTCCACTACTTCTTCATTTTCGCGCAGTTCGCGATCTGGACGCTGGTCGTCCTTTCGGTCTACACCTTCAACCCGGCCGACCCGCCGGCAAGCAATCTTTCCTATCCCCTCAACGACCCGCCCCTGAACGCGTGCGGCCTGGTGGGGGCGTATCTCGGCTACCTGCTTCTCTCACTCCTTGGCTGGGGTGTGTACCTCGGCGTCGCCCTCTGGGCCATCTATCTCTTCGTCAGCGCGTTCATCCGGCAAGTGGCCCACCCTATCACGCGAGCCCTCGGTGTGGTGCTCATGTGCGGGGCGACTTCCACGTTCCTCGCCCTTGCCTTCCCCGGTTCGGGGCCGTTGCCGAACCTCCCGGGTGGCGTGATTGGTGGCTATGTCTCGGTCGAGTTCGGTGGGCTCTTTGGCCCCTTCGGCACGGTCATCTGGATGGCCCTTGCCTTCCTTGTCGGTGCCACTATTGCGGTGGATGTCTGGGTCATTCTCGCGCCCCTCTGGGCCTATCGCCAGGCCCGGGCCGCGGCGGGGCCCACGGCCGCGGCGGCGGTGACGGTCGCGGGTGCGACAGCCCGGAGCGCGGGGTGGATGGCCCGGGTGCTGGCGAAGTTGAGCGGCCCGGAGAGCCGCAGTGCACGGTCCGAGCGCCTTGCCGGGCTCAAGGGGTTGCTTGATCAGCCCAAGCGCAAGGGCAATCGGCCCGGCCGCAAGAAGGACGAGGACGAGCAGGACGACGAGATCGATGAGAGCGCGGGCGGCCTCGGAGGGACCGAGTCGTTTGATCCTGAGGCCCACAAGGCGGCCGATGCAAATGAGACCGAAGCGGACATTGCCGACGAAGACACGGAGACGGAAGTCCCCGAGGAGCCGGCCGCTGGGCCGATCGCGGGGCCGGCCACAGGTGCGCAGATGGACGCGCCTTCGGCCAAGCCGGGGTTTGACCCTGCCGCGCTGCGGGCCAAGATCGCCAAGTTGCCGATTGTCTTCGGCCAGAGCGCGGCCAACAAGCGGAGCGCGACCGAGGACGACCTGCGCGACATCCAGAGCTCGGGTGATCTCCCCGGGTACACCTTCCCGGGTCTCGACCTGCTCGAGGAGCCGGAGACAAGCTACCCGGAGCAGATGGAGCGGCACATCCGCGAGCAGGCGACGGCACTCGAGACCGCGCTCAAGACCTACGGCATCGCGGGCGAGGTCGTGGGCATGGACTCGGGCCCAGTCATCACGCTCTATGAGGTGAGTCTGGCCCCGGGGACCAAGGTCTCGGCCTTGGCCGCGCTCTCAAGCGACATCGCCCGGGCGTTGAAGGCCATCAATATTCGCGTCGTCCCCAACACCGCCGGCAAGGACACCATCGGCATCGAGGTTCCCAACC
>JBQTIJ010000106.1:0-2944 GCA_052388255.1 Phycisphaerales bacterium | reverse complement strand
GTCAGCTGAGGCACGGCAGGGGTCACCCCATCGCGGCTGATGGGTGGTCCAGTTCCGGGTGCGGATGAAGGGCCTTGGCCCCTCACCCCGCACCACATCGCCGCGGCCTGCGGGCCTTGCTCATTCGGGGCGCACCCCCCGATCACCTTCGCGGGTGGGCAAGTGTTCAAGGGACCGCGAAAGTCGTGGTCCGTTGAACCCGCCTTGTTCGTACTTTGCAGTGCGAGACAAGGCCATGTTGGAGGCCCAGCACGCGCGTTTCTGGCCGGTTTTCCTGGCCGATGGTGTAACGGTAGCACAGCAGATTTTGGTTCTGCTTGTCCTGGTTCGAATCCAGGTCGGCCAGTTGCTCGCACCACTTGCGCGCATCATGCACGCTCGTTCCTCGTCTCTCGACAGCCCTTCAGCCCCCCACTGTCCACACCTTGAGCCCCCCCACCACCCAACCCGCTCACGCCTCCCCGGCCCCGGTCGCGATCATCCTCGCGGCAGGGAAGGGGACGCGCATGCAGTCGGACCTTCCGAAGGTGCTGCACCTGATCGGGGACCGCCCGATGGTTCACGCGGTGGTCGACAAGTGCCGAGCCGCGGGGTGCCGCCGGATCATCCTTGTGGTCGGCTACAAGCAGGAGATGGTTCGGGCCAACTTCTCCGGGACATTGGGCGCGGGGAGCGGCGTTGAGTTCGCCGAACAGACCGAACAGCTTGGTACCGGGCATGCCGTGCAGTGCTGCGCTTCCCTGCTCGCGGGCGAGGCCCTGAGGCCGGGGCAACCTGTCTTTGTGCTTGCCGGCGATGGTCCGCTCATCCGGGCCCGCACGCTCAAAGCCCTGCTCGAGCGGCACACAAGCACCGGTGCCGCGGCTTCGCTGGCCACCAGTGTGATCGAGGATCCGACCGGATATGGCCGCATCGTGCGGACGAGCGCGGGGGGCCTATCGCGCATCGTTGAGCACAAGGAATGCACGCCCGAGCAGCTCAAGATCCGCGAGGTCAATCCCTCGTACTACTGCTTTGACGCTAAGCACCTCTTCGACACCCTCGCCACGCTCAAGCGCAACGAGGCCTCGGGCGAGTACTACATCACTGACGTGCCGACGATGCTCCTCTCCAAGGGGGCCCGGGTCGAGGTCATCGACGCCGTTCCGCCCGAGGATGTGCTGAGCATCAACACCCCCGTCCAGCTTGCGGAGGTTGACGCGATCTATCGCCGGCGCCTGGCCGGACAGGGAGCATCCCGATGAGCGCCGCCACCGCCAAGCCCGAGGCCGCTGCCGTCACTCCTGCTACGCCCGCCACGCCCGCAGCCGTGCCCGCCACCGGACCGGCCGCAGGGCCGACCATGGGGCCGGGGCCCGGGCGCGATGATTACCGCATCTTCGCGGGCCGCACGAGCGAGGAACTGGCGCGGCGCATCTGCGCCCGCATCCGCGTTCCCATCGGTCAGGCACGCATCGAGACCTTCCCCGACGGTGAGACCATCGTGAAGGTCGAGGAGGATGTCCGCGGGCGCGATTGCTACGTGGTGCTCTCGACGTGTGTTCCGGTGAACGACAACCTGATGGAGCTCCTGGTCTTCATCGACTGTCTGAAGCGCGCGAGCGCCCGGCGCGTCACCTGCGTTATCCCGTACTTCGGCTACGCCCGTCAGGATCGCAAGGACGAGGGGCGCGTGCCCATCACGGCGAAACTGGTCGCCAACCTGATCACGAGCGCGGGGGCCGACCGCGTGCTCGCCCTTGACCTGCACGCCGCCCAGATCCAGGGGTTCTTTGACATCCCCGTTGATCACCTCTCCGCCACGCCCGTCTTCAGCAAGTACTTTCTTGGTGTGCGATCTGAGTTGCCCGACCTCTGCTTGGTCTCGCCCGACGTGGGCAATGTCAAGGTCGCCGAGGCCTTCGCGAACATTCTCGGCGGCGAACTCTCGATCATCTTCAAGCGGCGGATCAGCGGCAGCGAGGTCACGACCGACAACATCATCGGCAACGTCAAGGGCAAGACGGTCCTGATGTTCGATGACATGATCGCGACCGGCGGCACCATCTGCGAGGCGGCCAACCTCGTCATGAAGATGGGCGCACGCGAGGTCTGGGCCGCGGCCACCCACGGCGTCATGGCCGGCAAGGCGGTGGAGCGGCTCGCCGCCGCCCCCATCAGCCGCATCGTCATCACCAACACCATCCCCGACGGTCCGCGCCTGGCGCCCATCCGGCACAAACTGGTCGAGCTCTGCGTGGGCGACCTGCTCGGCGATGCGATCTACAACATCCATCACAACCTGTCGATCTCCGCGCTCTTCAAGAACAACGCGGGGGTCAAGCGCTGATCCCGCGGGCCGCACACCGGCCCGATGTCCCTTCTCACCGAATACCTGAACCAACCCCTTTCCTGAGGCACGAATATGAAAGACCGCATCCCCACCCTGAAGGTCGTCGTCCGCGAGAAGCCCGGCACACGCTACGCCCAGCGGGCCCGGAGCGCGGGGCACCTCCCCGGCGTCATCTACGGCCACAAGGCCGCGCCGGTCTCCGTCAACTTTGACTTTGACGACGCTGTCCCGCACATCGAGGCGGGCGAGAAAGTCTTCAAGCTCGACTTCCCCGGCAGCAAGAACGCCGACGAGAACCAGGTGGTGCTGCTCAAGGAAGTGCAGTTTGACTACCTCGGCGACTCGATCATCCACGCCGACTTTGCCCGCGTCGATCTGAACGAGCGCGTCCGCACCAAGGTCCACGTCGTGCTCATCGGCGAGGCCAAGGGGCTCAAGTCCGCTGGCGCCATCCTCATGCACCCGACCAACGAGCTTGAGATCGAGTGCCGCGTGGCCGACCTCCCCGACCAGGTCCAGGTCGATATCAGCGATCTTGAGCTGGATGCCACCATCACCGCCGACCGGGTGAAGCTCCCCACTGCCGACATGAAACTCATCACCGATCCCCAC
>JBQTIJ010000105.1:0-4128 GCA_052388255.1 Phycisphaerales bacterium | reverse complement strand
TGAGCTCCGCGTTCGCCATGCTTGTGGTCGAGTGTGTCATTAGGCGTGCGGTGCTGGAGAACGAGCCCGACCCCGCCGAACGGCCCCACTCGCGCGACCTCCGTCGGTCCGAAGAGGCCAACATAGGGCCGGGACAGCCCCACCGCCATGTGCAAAGCCGCGGAGTCGTTCGCCACTACGAGCGTGCTCTGTGAGATGACCGCCATCAGCCGCCCCACACTGGTCTGACCGATGAGATCGACCACCCGCGAGTCGCGTGCCGCGAGTGAGAGCAGCGGGCCGCACTGCTCCCGCTCCGCACTCCCGCCCACGACCGCGAGGGTCGCGACACTGCCTGACGCAAGCAGCGCCGTGGCAAGTTCTGCGAATCGCGCGGCGGGCCAGCGCTTCCCCGGCCAACGGCTTGTGGGAGCAAGCACCGCGAATGGGCCGCCGCTGAGCCGTGGATCACGGGTCACCGCCTCGGCATCTTCACTCGGGGGGTAGAGCGCCATGTCGCGCCGCACGGGCACCCCCAAGGCCGCTACGAGAGCGAGCATGCGCTCGACGGTGTGCGCCCCCGCTCCCTGCACATCGACCCGCATGCTGTACGCGAGGGGTGAACCCTCTCGACCATCGGAGGGTCCGACGCGCAGAGGCGAGCCCGTCAGCCGTGTGAGCGCGCCGCTGCGAGCCAGCCCCTGGGCATCAATCACCAGGTCATACTGCGCGGCGCGGAGTGTGTGAACCAGACCCGCCAAGCCCTGCCATGCATGGAGTGTCCACCAGCGCTTCGCCTGCTGACGTGGGAAGCTCACAACTGTGCGGACGGCTGGATGGGCCCGCACCGCGTCCTCAAACCCCTCCTGAACGAGCCAATCGATCTGGGTCTCTGGCCAGACCGCCTTCATGCTCGCCACCAGCGGCACTGTGCGGCAGACATCGCCGAGCGCGCTCGGACGAATCAGCAGTACACGCTCTGGAACGGGGGCGATCATGGATGGCCCCGACGATACGCGAGACCCTCCGCTCATGGGAGGTCGGCCATGACCGTCCCTTGGACCCCGAGCTGGCCAAGCACCGCCTCCGCCGCCTGGCGGCTTCCGTAGTCGCCCACGCGCACCGCGAAGACGCCTTGCCCAGTGGCCCGATCACTCCGCTGAACGACGCGAGGCCGGCCCTGGCCAGCCCGCACAACCGCCGCGCTCGAGTTCGCGGCGAGTTTCTCCGCACTGGCCCGGTTGCCGAAGGCCCCGAGCTGGATCACATAGCGAGTCCCGGGCGGGATGGTCGAGGGCCCGCCCCCGAGCGGAACGGGGATCACCCCGCCTGCCCTTGACGTGAGCGAGGCGCGGAGCGATTCATCGGTCGCGAGCGCCGCGGCTTCGGCATAGGCCGCGCGGGCTTCGGCGGGTTTGTTCAGTCGAGCGTGGCAGTCACCTTCAAGCGCGAGCGCCTTCGCCGCATCGTCGCCCTTGAGTTTCGGTTTGGCCGTCGCCAGAAGGGTGATGGCCTTGGGGTAGTTCCCCTTGTCATACGCGATCGAGCCGAGTGTCCACGCCGCGGTCCCGGCGATCTTGGGGTCCTCGCTTTCGATCAGCGGAAGCAGCCAGGTCGTGGCTTCATCGGCGCGTTTGAGGGCGTAGTTGGAGAGGCCCGCCATCAACGCGGCGCGCTCTCGGGCCGCGCCAGTGGTTCCTTGGGCTTCTGCCTCCGCCGCCGCCAGTGCGCCCGCATAGTCGCCGGCCCGATACGCGGCCACGGAGTCTCCCTTGGGGGCGCTCCCGCCGCTGCCCGAACCGCCTCCGCCACTGCACCCGATCAGCATCGCCGTCAATGCTACGAAAAGGGCAAACCCGCTGAACCGCCAAACGCACCATGTCACCATTCTGAGTTCTCGCATGTTCGTGGTCTACTCGCTACGCTGAGTATCGACGCTCGATCGCCGCGATCCGCAACTTCTGCGCCACGACCGCCCGGCCGCGGCGCGACAAGGTGACCCCGCACGTGAGCATCCACTGGCCCATCATCCGTCGCTGTCTCAGGTCCCCCTTTGACCGCGCGGTCGTCGATGATCGGCGGTCGTACCGCCGCATCGAGATTCTCGCCGCGGCTTTGACCCTCGCTGATGAACTTGCCCGCCGCAGTTCATCACCGTTTGTCGGCGTCATGTTGCCCACCAGCGGGGCCTTCCCGATCGCGGCCCTTGCCGCGTGGATCTTGGGCCGGACCGTCGTTCCCCTCAACTACCTGCTCAAGCCCGATGAACTCCAGTATGTCATCGATGATTGCCGGCCGGACACGATCATCACCGTGCAGCCGATGCTCGACTTCTTGGGACAGTCGCCGCGGAATGTCCACCTGCTGAAACTCGAGGACGTGGACTTCCGGGCCGTTCCCGAGCCCCGCTTGCCCGCCCGCGCCGGCGACAGTGACCTCGGCGTCCTGCTCTATACGAGCGGCACCAGTGGACGCCCCAAGGGTGTCATGCTTACGCACGGCAACATCACCGCCAACATCCGCCAGGTGCTTTCGTGGGTGGATTTTCGGCCCTCGGAGGTCGTGATCGGCGTGCTCCCGCAGTTCCACTCCTTCGGGTTGACTGTGCTCACGCTCCTGCCGCTGACGCTCGGGTGCAGAGTGGTCTATACGGCGCGCTTCGTGCCGCACAAAGTCGTCCGGCTCTTTCGCGAGCACGGGGCCACGGCGTTCATCGGCCTCCCTTCCATGTTCAACGCCATGCTCCATGTGAAGGACGCGACGCCCGAGGACTTTGCGACGATCCGCTTCGCCGTCTCAGGGGGTGAGCCGCTGCCCGATGCGGTAGCTGACGGGTTCAAGCAACGCTTCAACCTCATCATCAACGAGGGCTACGGGCTCACGGAGACGTCGCCCGTCAGCAACTGGTGCCGCCCGCAGGACTACCGCCCGCACGTGGTCGGTCGTCCGCTCCCCGGCATGCGCCAGCGCATTGTGGACATCGAGACTGGCCAGGACCTCGGCCCCGACCTCGATGGCGAGGTGCGGATGATCGGCCCGAACGTGATGCGCGGCTACTACCGGCTCCCGGTCGAGTCGGCCGCGGCGTTCGACGAGCGCGGGTACTTCCGCACCGGCGACATTGGTCGCTTCGGTGCGGATGGTCAACTCTCGATCACGGGCCGTCTCAAGGAGATGCTCATCGTGGCCGGCGAGAATGTCTTCCCGCGCGAGATCGAGGAGGTCCTTAACGCTCATCCCACGGTCAAGGACTCCGGGGTCATCGGCGTGACGGACCCGATGCGCGGCGAACAGCCCGTCGGATTTGTCGAACTCAAGGAAGGACAGACCTTCGACGAACGGGCGATCCTTGACTGGTGCCGCCAGCGCCTCGCCGGGTACAAGGTCCCTCGGCAGATCCGATCTCTCGAAGCCCTGCCGCGCAACCCGACCGGCAAGGTCCTGCGGCGCGAACTCCGTGCACTCGCGTCGAGCATGTCCTGAGGCCGCAGGCGACACTCACGCCGTCGCAGCGGCGGGGGGCAGGGAGGGTGTCGTGCCGCTCGCTGCGCTATCGGCGCGGCGGACCCAGACGATCGGTGCCGCGACGGCGATCGATGAATAGGTGCCGACGCCCACGCCCACCATGAGGGCGTACGCGAACGCACGGACGGCTTCGCCGCCCGCGAAGTACAGCACGATCGACGCCATCAAGGTGGTCCCGCCGGTCAGCATGGTGCGGCTGATGGTCTGGTTGATCGCGTCGTTGATGATTGCTCGCGAAGCCCAGGGGAGTTTCCCCCGCTTCTCGCGGATGCGATCCATCACGATGATGGTGTCGTTGAGCGAGTAGCCGAGGATGGTGAGGACCGAGGCGATGACGTTGAGATCGACCTTGAAGGGAAGCAGGCCGATCTTGGCCGCCAGTGAAGGGGCCGCCGTACAGATCACCCCCGCCACCGCGATAGCCCCGATGGCGACCAAGCAGTCGTGGAGCGTGGTGGCGATGGCCGCCATCGAGTAGCGCAGCGAGTTGAACCGAACGAAGATGTAGATGACGACCAGGAAGGCCGAGAGGAGCACGGCGTAGAGCGCACTCATCATGAACGTGCGGGCGATCGAGGCATCAAACGACTCCCCGCTCGACCCGGTAGTGCTCGTGGTCAGGGC
>JBQTIJ010000104.1:0-6631 GCA_052388255.1 Phycisphaerales bacterium | reverse complement strand
CGAGGGAAGGCGTAGAAGGCCCCGCCCGGGACGCTGACCTCTGTCACTTTGGACAGGCGCTCGACCACGCGGTCGCGGCGTCGCTGGTAGACAGCGACCTGGGCGGACATATCGACATCAAGGGCCGCGAGGACCCCCCACTGCAGGGGCGTGGGGGCGCAGACGAAGGAGTACTGCTGGATCTTGATCATCTGCTCGACGATGGGTGCGGGGCCGGCGACATAGCCGAGTCGCCAGCCGGTGCAGCCATACGTCTTGCCGAAGCCGCGGATGAGGAGGGTGCAATCCTCTGCACCCTTGAGGCGGGCGGGGCTTGGGCAGAGGGCGCGGGAACCGTCGGCCCAGGGCTGGGTGCAGCACTCAGAGAATGTGAACTCGTCGTAGATCTCGTCAGAGATCAGGAGGATGTTGCGTTCGCGGCAGAGGGCGAGGAGGTCGCGGCAATCCTGCTCGGTGCCGATGACGCCCGAGGGGTTCCCGGGTGAGTTGAAGAGGATGGCCTTGGTGCGCGGGGTGATGAGAGGAGCGACGCGCTCGGCGGTCATGCGCAGGTCGGGGGAGGTGTCGCAGAGTACGGCCCGGGCCCCGCACATGGTGGCGAGGTGCGGGTACATGACAAAGTAGGGATCGGGGATGATGATCTCATCGCCCTCGTTGAGGATCGCCATGCAGGCGAGCATGAGCCCGCCGCTGGTGCCAGCGGTGATCATGAGGCCGGGCTCGCCTTGGACAGACGGGTGGTTGGGGGCCTGGCAGACCCAGCCGACGTCGCGCTCAAGGCGGGCGTTCAGGGCGATGCGCAGGGCATCGAGGCCGGGGTTGGCGGTGTAGCCGTTTTTGTCCTGCGCGATCGCATCGATCGCGGCCTGCTTGATGGAGGCGGGGACAGGAAACTCGGGCTGGCCGATCGAGAGGTTGATCGCGCCGGACATGGTCTTGCCGAGATCGGCGACGCGGCGGATGCCGGAGGCGTCGATGCCGATCGCGCGGCGCGAGATCAGTCGGGAGAGGTCCATGGGGATTCGCGCCGGGCTTGTGCGGACTTGGGTCGCGGCCCGCGCTCCTGCGCTGCGCGGGGAAGCCGCGGAGAGGAGCCGGGCGGGGCCCGGGGGGTCAGGCCTTGCCGACGCGGGTCTTGGGGAGGCAGAGGGCCTTGAGGTTCTTGGGGTCCATCTTCTTGGACTCCACCATCTTGGTGATGCGCTCAGCGCGGGTGAGAACGCTGCGGTTGGTGGACATGCCGCCGGAGGACTTGAGAGAAGGGTCGATGCTCATGGGTCACTGTACTTTCGCGAATCGGGACAATCGTGGCGGGTCGGAAGACGTCAGCAGCGGACTCGAAACACTCGACAACGAGCAGACGCCATCCATCGATCAGGGGCCTTTGTACTTCTGCCAGAAGACCTGACTGAAGTCGGTTGGGGCTTTCCTGTTGGTGGTCTTCCACTTGCGGCCGAGTTTCTGGATCTCGGTGACGAGGGCCAAACGCTCGGTTTCCGTTCGGCGGTAGTCGGCGAATCCTTTGAGGACCGCGACCTGCCATTGGAACTGGGGATTGTTGACTCGCGGGTCGCTCGGATCAATCCCGTCGGAAGGGATGACGGCGACGGGGACGCTGTTTTCGGTCAGGAAGCGGGCGGTTTCGTCGGCATCGGGGCGCATGAGGGTGGCGACGATGAGGTAGTTGTGCCCGACCACGAGGCGGCCGACCACGGGCCCGGGCTTGGTGGGCTCAACCGGGGCCTCGCGGGGTGCGGGCTTGGGCTTCTCCGCGGCGGACTTGCGCGGGTCATCGGGGGAGGGCGAAGGCGGTGTTGGGGATGGCTTCTGGTTGTTTTGGGGAGGGCTGACTGTGCCGCTGCCAGCACCGGAAGCGCGGTCGGCGACGCGGGCGCGGTCGTCTTCGAGGAGTTTGCTGGCGGCGTCGCTGCGGCGGGTCTCGCCATCGCCCTGGCCGAGGGAATATGCGATGTACCAGACGACGGCGAGCGCGAGCACTCCACCGGCGAGCCAGAGCCAGCCGCTGCGGGAAATGCCGAGCACCCCGGGCTCACCATCATCGAGAGGGGCGGGGATGACCGTAGCGGAGACTTTGGGTTCGACTGCGCCCTCGATGCGGGGGATGGAGTGGGGCCTTACGACCCCGGCGTTTGCAAGCCGGAGGGGAGGCGTCGAGGCGATGGCGGGGGTCTCGAAAGGGGCGGCGGGGAGGGTCGAGGAGGAGGGTGTGCCGGCGGCGACCTCCGCCGCGCCCTCTGGAACGCCCATGGGGGCGATGCGGACGACGGGGACGGGTGAGGCGGCGGCGCGCTCGGCCTCGCGCGTGACATGTTCGCGCGAGGTCTTGGCGCGGAGGAGCTCGACAAAGACGGGCACACCGCGTTTACGCATCATGGTCGGAATCCTACCTTGGCGGGAGAGCCCCGGGCCGAGAATCGTGGGGCCGACCGGGCGAGGCGTGGGGGCATGGCGAGGGAGGGGGAGTGTGCAGAGCCGTGGCTGTCCCGAGGCACGGGCCCGGTGCGCTACAGTGGGGCCTATGGCGATTCGCGACGACGAGGTTCTTCAACTCAACATCCCGAAGATCAATCGGATGGAGAGCGTCTACCTCCCGGAGGTTTTTCGGGGATTCGGTACGACGATCCGTCGCTTCTACACGGGATTCATCACGCGCTCGACGAACCGGGTGATGCAGTACCCGGAGCAACGGCGCGAGGACATGCCGATCCTTGAAGGTGGGATGGAGAAGAAGAACTTCCGCGGGGTACACCGGCTCAACCGCGACGAGCGGGGTCGGCCCAAGTGCGTGGCGTGCATGATGTGCCCGACGATCTGCCCGGCGCGGTGCATCCATATCACGGCGGGGGAGAGCCCGTGGGATGACCGGGAGAAGTACCCGGTGAAGTTCGAGATCGACGAACTGCGATGTATCTATTGCGGGATGTGTGAAGAGGCGTGCCCCGTGGACGCGATTGAGTTGACACCCGAGTATGACGTGGTGGGGCTGTCGCGCCAGGAGATGATCTTCGACAAGGAGAAACTCCTGAAGGTGTACGACGTGACGATCGCGAAGAAACCGATGTGATGGGCTGGCGCGGTCTTGCGCTGGATCGGGTTCGGACAAAAACCAACACCGCCCTCACAGGCCCGAGGGGCCGATGAGGGCGGCGGTTGCGTTGCGGTACAAGACGGATGGATCAGCGGCGGCGACGCGCGGCGGCAAGGAGGCCGAGCGAAGCGAGCCCGACCGCGCCCGGGGTGGGAACGGTGAAGGGCGTGGCATCAACCGTGATGAAGAAGTTGGCGCCCGGCTGAGGTGCTGGGCCGAAGTTGTACTGTCCGTTGAGGGCGGGGTTCGTGGGGTCGGCAATGTTGTACTGGTAGCCGTTGCCGGAGGAGGCACCGATGGGGCCGCCGGAGGTGATGCGCCAGCCGTTGAGGTTGCTGGTGGCCGAATCCATCTGGAGGCCAATATAGAAGCCCGCGAAACCCGCGGCATCGGCGATGCCCTGGTTGGGGGTGACATCGAAGAGGCCAGCGGGGTTGCTGAGCGTCACGAGTTGCGTGATCGTGGTGGCATTGGCCGCGAGGGAAGTGGTGGTCAGGGCACTGGCGGTCCCCACGGCGGAGGTGGCGAGGGATGTGCCGACCATGTTGGCCCACCAGATCGTGGCATCGACGGCGGGGGCACCCGCAAGACGGCGGATGCCGACGGTGACACTGGTGACCCGAAGCGATGTCTCCCCGTTCAGAGAGGCGAGAGTGACGAAGGTGTCGTCAAAATTGACGACGCCCGCGCCAAAACCGGTCGCGCGGCTGCCGGTTTGCACCGTCGAGCTATAGACGATGTCGGCGGTCGCCGCGGATGCGGAGATTGCCAAGCCAGCGAGGGCGCAGAGACATAGATGGGCTTTCATTTTTCTCTCTCCAGAGATCGGGTTGGGACGCGGCCCGTTACGTGGGCCGCGGCACTTCCCTCAGGGTAAATGTCGGGGGTATTGTGCCCGAGTTTGGTGGTGTGTGCAAGCGGAAAGGCAGGGGAATCGCGCTCCATCGCAGATGGAGTGCGAAAGGAGAGTCCGGGAGCGCGGCCCGAGTGTCGAGAACCACTGGTTATCGGGCGGGATCGTTCGGTCACCGCTGCTTGGGTGTCACGCGCAGCCGAATGGTGGCACCATGGGCCGAGCCGGAGACGCCCTCAGGGAGCCCGACGAGCGTGACGGACTTAGCGCCGATGGCGTCCTTGAGGTCTTGTGAGGTGAGGGTCACGCTGGCGATGACAGAATCGGGTCGCTCGCGCAGGGCACGGACGAGGTCGCGCGGGCCGCTGAGCGTGACTTCTGGAACGGTGGCATCGATGATGGCGACATCCCACTTGTCGACCTCGTCGCGCGGGAGGGTGACCCAGACGGGGACGGCTTTGAGCGTGAAGGCCTCGCGCGTGCTGCGGATGCGGAGGGTGACTTGGGCGGAGGGAGGGAGGACGGAGGCGGGGACGCCGGGGCCAGCCTGGACGGAGAGGCGAGCACGGAGGACCTGGGGCTCGTCGCTCTTGAGTGAGCCGAGGGCTTCGGCATCCGGGGTGGCGGTGATGTACCCGTCGCGCGCGAAGCGGAGGGCGGCGGCGCTTGGGAGTCGAACGGTGGCGGTGGATGGATCGATGAGCGGTTCGCCATCGAGTTCAAGACCCGCGATGTCAGCGCGGACGGGGAGTTCGATGGTGGTGTAGGTATCGATGGCGACGCGGACGGTGCGCGGATCGGTATCGACGACCATGAGACCGAGTTCGCGGAAGGAGGGGGACTGGCGAAGGGCTTCGCGCAGGTCCACGGTGTGCTCGCCTGGGCCGGCGGGGATGCCGCCGACTCCGGGGTTCAGCGCGAGACCGCCAGCGAGTTCACGCTGGGCGCGGTCGAGCGCACTGGTGGCACCCTGCACGCGGACGCGGACTGCGCCGTTCCATGCAGAAGGAGGATCGAGCACCTTGATGGCGACAGCGTTCTCCGGGCTGATGAAGGAGACGCCGGGAGCGAGGTACTGGGTGGAGAGGGACTCGGCCTCGGCCCAGAGCCAGATGAGGAGCGTGACGATGGCGATGAGCGCGACGGTGCGCAGGCGATCAAGCATGAGAAGGCCCCCGCAGCCCGCCGCTGGCAGAGTCGCCCATGGGCTCCGAAGAAAGGCCACTGGTGTCGGTGCCGTTCAGATCCGCCGCATGCGCGGGTTCATCGGTGACGGTGGGGCCGGACCCTGGCCTGCCGGAACGGAAGAGCCGGCGCAAGCGCGAGGAGCGCTCGGCGGTGCGGCCTTCGAGGCGCTTGGTGAGGAGGTTCGAAAGGTCTTCGGCCGAGAGGGGGCGTGAGAGGCGGCCTCGTTCGGCGACGCGGATGGAGCCGGTCTCTTCACTGACGACGACGACGACGGCATCGCACTCCCGGCTGACACCGACGGCGGCGCGGTGGCGCGAGCCGAGGGAGGGATCGGGCATGAGCTCGGGCTCGGCAAGGGGGAGCTGGACCCCGGCGGCGATGACTGTTTCGCCCGAGACGACGGTGGCAAGATCATGCAGGGCGGTGCCGGGGAAGAAGAGGGTCTGAAGGAGAGGGGCAGAGACGAGGGCGTTGAGGTCCGTGCCGCCTTCTGTGATGCCCTTGAGCGGGACATCGCGCTCGATGACGATCAGGGCACCGAAGCGGGCCTTGCTGAGGAAGACGCTGGCATCGCGGATGGCCTCCACCACCCGGGCGACCTGCTGGGGCTGGCGTCGGAAGATGGGCGTTTCGCCGAGGCGGGTGAGGCCGCGGCGGAGTTCGGGCTGGAAGATGACAATGAGCCCGACGGCGGCGATGGTGAGGAAGTTGTCGTAGAGGAAGGTGAGGCGCTGGAAGACCTCGCGCTGGCCGATGATCCGGACGACGAGCGTTCCCACGATGATGACGACGAAGAGGCCCTTGAGCGCGCCCGCGGCGCGGGTGCCCTGAACGAATCGGACGACGACGGTGACGAGCGCGGCGATGAGGGCGAGTTCAATGGCGACCTGCCACCAGGGGTAGCCCTGGATGCGCTCAACGAGCTGCAGGATGCGATCGAATACCAACACTCGGGCCGTCTCCGTGGCTCGTTGTACGCACATCCACCTCAAGAACGCCACCGTCCTTGCGGGTTCGAACGGGCGGGGCGGGTGGATGCCGCGGCGATCGATCCGGCGGAAACAGTGGACGCTTGCTCAAGAGTCTACAACACGCGCGGGGCCGGATCCGCACGATTATCATGGAAATCGACAACTTCCGTGCGACGCTGAACGGCCGGACCCACATGGCTTCACTCACCTTTGAATCAACGCCCAACCCGAATGCCGTGAAGTGCCTGTTGGCGCGGCCGCTCGATGTGCCGGAGGGGACGACGATCCCGTTTCGCGGGTCGGAGGCGGCGACGGAGCACCCGCTGGCGGCGGGGCTTTTTGCGATCGAGGGGGTGACGGGGCTGCTGCTGGCGCGATCATGGGTGACCGTGAACAAGCGGGCGGGAGTGCCGTGGTCGAGCATCAAGCCGGCCTTGGAGAGGGTCCTTGGACGGTCCTGAAACGCTGCAGCGCGGGCGCGGGGGCGGGGGGCCCGGGATCGCATGATCG
>JBQTIJ010000103.1:0-2705 GCA_052388255.1 Phycisphaerales bacterium | reverse complement strand
GGTCGCCGCCATCGATCAGGGGTACAACAAGGCGACCGAGACCACACCGTCATACGACGCGGGATAGAAGAGCTCGCCCGAGTTGTCGTTGCCAGCCGCGGCGAAGACGATGACACCCATGGTGCGCAGGGCGTTCTGGAGGTCCTGCTGACCCTGCGAGAAGCCGCCGCCACCGAGGGACATGCTGATCACCCGTGCGCCGTTCTGCGCGGCCCACTCGTTGCCAGCCATCACCCATGAGGTCTGGCCGCTTCCGCTGTTGCCAAGGACCTTGCCGATCATGAGATCCGCACTCGGCGCAACGCCGACGACGCCGATGTCGTTGTCACGTGCAAGAACGAGCCCGGAGCAGTGCGTGCCGTGGGTGTGCAGATCATCCACCGCCTGCCCGGGGACAAAGCTGGCCGACTGAACGGGTACGGGGAGGTCCGGGTGGAGGAGATCCACACCCGTATCGAGCACGGCGATGCGGACGCCGCCGCCACGACCGGCCGAACCCGCGATGGCTGACCAGACGGCGGGCGCACCGACGTGGGTGACGCCGTACTCGGTGGTCTGAACGAGTGCCGAGACAAGGTAATCGGGCTCCGCGTACTGCACCGCGGCGTGCTTGCTCAGTTCGCCGATGGCGACATCCACCATCCCGGGTGCGACGCGCACGACGCGCAGGCCCGGAACAAGTGTGAACTGCCGGAGCGTCTCCACAACGCCGGCACCGCTGAGGGCAGCGTCGATCTCCGCTCCGGAAGCACCTTCGCGGGTGCGGAGGATCAGGGTGTCAAGGGAGCGATCACCAGGAGCCGCCGCGGGCTCGAAGGAGGCCCGGCCGTCAAAGATGTCGTCCGCGTGGGCTGGGAGCGCGCCGAGAAGGCCTGCGGAAAGAAGAAGGACAGCGACCGACGAACGACGAACACACATAGCAGCTCCTCAGCGAGAGAGAACCAGCCGAACAGATTAGAAGTATGCCCTGAGATTCGCGCAATGAGAAGGCGCGCGAACCGATCGAACCCCAAAACGAGCGTCCCCAAGTATCGATCAAAGACCAAACAACAACTCATGGCCGTTGGGCGCGGCAGGAGTTGTACGCCGGATCTTCCCCCGGGGTTGCGGGGATGCGACGCGGCGCAGAAGCAGGGCCGACGGCGGAACGAAGGTTCGGACGATCCGGCGATACGCTTGCCCATGACGGACGTGCTGCCCGATGGTTCACGCAAGCGACTGTGGGCCATCGCGCTTGGCGTGCTCGTCTTCGCCCTTGCGATCGGACTAAGCACGCTGGGGCTCTTCCCGGGGACACCGGCGGGGGCCGGTCCCGCCGCACTGCTCTTTGTCCTGATCACGGGAGGGTTTTTGGCCCTTGGGTACTTCGGTGCGGCCGTCGGCCTGGGAACGCTGCTCGTCCGCCTGCTCGCGGGCAAACCGGCGACCAGCACTGGCCCGGCCCTGCCGGAGCATCGGCGCGACGATGGCTTCTTGGCGTTGGCGCTCGGTCCGGCGGCGATGCTTGCGCTCAGCCATGGGCTGGGGATCATGGGGCTGCTCTCAGGAAAGACCGGGACGGTGGTGTCGTGGGTGGTCGTGGGTGGCGGGCTGATCGCACTGTTGCACCGTATGGGGACCTTCCTTGGCCCGCGGCCGAACCTGCCGGGTCTGCCCCGGGCGGCGGCCCTCTGGGTTCTGCCGTTGGCGGTGATGCTGGTGGCGGCGAGCAACCCGCCCGGCGCACTGTGGGAGAGTGAAGCGCGCGGGTTTGATGCGCTGTCGTATCACCTGCAACTGCCGCAGGAGTGGGCCCGGGGTGAGCGGCTGTGGCCGCTGAAGCACAACGTCTATTCGTTCCTGCCCTCCTACATGGAAGCGGGGTATCTGCACATCGCCGCGATGCACAGCGCGGGGATCAAAGGCAGCGGGGCCGTGGGGCTGATCGCTGGCGACGGGATCGCGGCGTGCGCCTGCCAACTGCTGCATGTGCTGTGTGCCGTGGCCTGCGCGCTCTGCATCGCCCGGATGGTCTGGCGGCTAACGGGGTGGCGGGCCGAAGCGGCAGCAACGGCGGGGGCGCTCGCGCTCAGCGTGCCCTGGGTGCTGGTGGTCTCGACGCTCGCGTACAACGAATCGGCAGTGAACGCGCTCGGCGCGGGCGCACTGCTCGCCGCCTTTGCCCCGGGGCTCCAGCCCTTGCGGCGCGGGGTGGTTGTGGGGCTGCTCCTGGGCGCGGCCGCGGCGTGCAAGCCCACGGCCGTCTTCTTTTTCGTGCCGCTGCTCGGCGCTGCCGCGCTCGTGCATTGGCCTCGAGAGACGTGGTGGCACGCTGCCACGGGGTGCGTGCTCGGCGGCGTGCTGATGGTCGCGCCTTTCCTCGTCCGAAACACCATCGCCTCCGGAAACCCCATCTTTCCCGCTGCCACAACGCTCTTTGGGCGCGGGCACTGGACCGCAGAGCCAGATCAGGCCCTGCGATTTGCCATGGCCCACTCCGAGCGCGCCTCCTTCATCGAGCGGGCGGGGCTCCTCATGGCCCGGAGCGGGACAGGGCTCGCGGCCACCGCCGGGGAACCGGGTGAGCCGCGGGGCGTGCTGCATTCGCAATGGTCGGCGTTCTTGCCGGCTGGCGTGGCGGCCTTGGCCCTGTGCATTGCCCGGCAGAGGACGCGGCTCGTGGGCGTGGCGCTGGCGGTCGGTGTACTGGGCGGGATCGGCTGGTG
>JBQTIJ010000102.1:0-7641 GCA_052388255.1 Phycisphaerales bacterium | reverse complement strand
ACCCACTACAGTTTCTTCATGCCGGAGGACAACGAGATCCGCGTCAACTTCGGTCGGCCGATGCCGATCTTCCCGCTCGGGACCGTGGCGCTCATGCCGCATTCCGTGCTGGGGCTCTATATCTTCGAGCCGCGTTATCGCCAGATGATCAGCGATGCCCTCGACGGTTCAGGGCAGATCGCCATGGCGATCCTCGAATCTGAGCCCCCCACGCCGGACTTCTCTGAGACCGGGGTGCTGGCGCGGCCGGCCGTGCGCCCGGCCGTCTGCCGGGGGCAGATCGTGGCCCACGAGAAACTCCCCGACGGCTGCTACAGCATCAAGCTCCACGGGGTCTGCCGGGCCCGCATCGTGCATGAACTCGCGGCCCGCGACAATGTGCTCTATCGCGCTGCCATGCTTGAGCCCGTCGGCTTTGACGCGGTGGAGTCTGAGTACCTCACCAAGGTCCGTGAACGGTGGATCTCGCGCCTGGCCCGCCGCCCACTCGCGGACCTGCGCGATGCCCGGCGAGTGGTAGCCCACCTCAAGGATGATCGTCTGCCCATGACGGCCGTCATGGAACTCGTCTCATGCGTGCTGCTCCGCGACAGTGAACAGCGGTTTTATGCCTCCTTGCACTATGACCTGCTCGCCGAGGGTGACCCCGGCCGAAGGGCCCGGCTGATCGACGAGGGGCTCAGCGAACTCCGGGGACTGCTCAAACGGGCAGCGCCTCAGCGCAAAACCGAAGCGCCCAAGGGTTGCACTTGGAACTGACGCCTCAGGGGCCGGCCGACCACGGCGGGCTCCCGACCGGCCCGGGCCGCGGACCGTGGCGGCCGTGGTCGCCGGGCCTGCGGGAGTATGGGGTGTGCGCAGCACTATGGCTCAGCGCGGCTCTGCTTGCCTCCATCGGCGCGGCACTGTCAGCCCCAACCTTCGTCACGAGTCCGGCGGCGACCATCGCCGCAGCGATCGGTCCTCCAGCCGGAGGGCTCACGGGCGTGGGGATCGGCGGAGCAATGTCGAGTCCTGTGGTCTCCTCCAAGATGGAGTATGGCTGGGCGCGGATGCGCTCGCACTCGCAAGGGTTGATGGCCCCCGAGCCGCGGGGCGGGAAGGATGGTCGGGTCGGCGAAGAGATCAGCGCCAAGTTCGGCTGGCCCATGACGGCCATGTCGCGGACCATCGCGGTCTTCCCGACCGATTCACCGGCGACGTCAGGGCGGCCACCCTCTGGGATGTTCATGCCCACCGTCACCCCTATGTCTCTCCCCCCGGGCTCGCGCCTGCCGTGGTGGCCAGACCGGGTCGAGTGGGCGGGGCTGCTCCTCAACATCGCGTTTTTTTCGGGGTACCCGGTTCTGGGGCTCGTCATTGCTGGCCGGGTGGCGCAAGCGCGGGCCCGGCGGCGGCTCCTCGCTGGAGAGTGCCTCTCTTGCGGATACGCGCTGAAGGGGACGGCGACTTGCCCAGAGTGCGGGACACTTGCCGTGCCAGACCCGCTCCGCACACTATCCTAAAGAGCGAGGAACTACCCCCATGGCCAAAGCCGGACGCGCGACATCACCCGAGACCCGTGCCAAACGCGGAGCACTTGTGCGCTCGAATGGGCACGCCGGACCGGCACCCGCGCGGGGACAGGCGGGGGGCGAGATGTCGCTTATGGGGTGCTGGGAGTATGCGCCCGCACCCGAGACGACGAAGGTGACGATCGAGCCGCGTGCTCGCCACTACATCAACGGCCGGTTCGTTGAAGGCGCAGGGGAGCACTTTGCCACGATCAACCCGGCGACCGAAGAAACCCTGAGCAGCGTGCCCGCGGCCACGGCGGATGAGGTGGCGAACGCGGTGGCTGCCGCGCGGGGGGCCTTCGCGGAGTGGAGCGCATTGCCCGGGGCCGAGCGCGGCAAGTACCTCTTTCGCATCGCCCGCCGGATTCAGGAACGAGCCCGCGAGCTTGCGATCCTTGAGACCATGGACGGCGGCAAGCCCATCAAGGAGAGCCGCGATGTGGATATCCCGCTGGCGGCGCAGCACTTCTTCTATCACGCCGGCTGGGCAGACAAACTTGGCTATGCCTTTGCGGGGGCGACGCCGCGGCCGATCGGGGTCTGCGGGCAGGTCATCCCGTGGAACTTCCCGCTGCTGATGGCGGCATGGAAACTCGCGCCGGCGCTTGCATGTGGCAACACCTGCGTGCTGAAGCCCGCGGAGACCACCTCGCTCACGGCCCTGCGGCTGGCGGAGATCATGCAGGAGTGCGAACTGCCCGCAGGCGTGGTGAACATCGTGACCGGTGCGGGGGCGACGGGGGCGGCACTCGTCAATCACCCGGGCGTTGACAAGGTGGCGTTCACGGGGAGCACGGAGGTCGGCAAGCGCATCGCCTCAGCAGTCGCGGGGACGCACAAGCGGCTGACGCTCGAACTCGGCGGCAAGAGCGCGAACATCATCTTTGATGATGCCAGCATTGATCAGGCCGTCGAGGGGATCGTTGAGGGGATCTACTTCAATCAGGGGCATGTCTGCTGCGCGGGGTCGCGGTTGTTCGTCCAAGAGGGCGTGGTGAAGGAGGTCGTGAAGAAACTCTCGATCCGGCTGGCCTCGCTGCGGGTCGGTGATCCACTCGACAAGAACACGGATGTCGGCGCGATCAACTCGCGCGAACAACTGACCAAGATCGAAGGGTTCATCCGGGGCGCCTCTGGCGAGGGAGCGCGGCACTGCGAGCCGGGTCGGCAGGCGCTCCCCAAGCGGGGGTACTTCTGTCGGCCGTGCTTCTTCACCGGGGTCCAGCCGAGCCACACGCTGGCGCGCGAGGAGGTCTTTGGCCCGGTGCTGGCCGTCATGACTTTCCGCACGCCCGAGGAGGCGATCATGCGGGCCAACAACTCGCCCTACGGCCTCGCGGCGGGCGTGTGGACCGACAAGGGGAGCAAGATCCTCGACCTGGCCCGCAAACTTGAGGCGGGTGTGGTATGGCTGAACACGTACAACAAGTTTGATGCGGCCAGCCCCTTCGGCGGGTTCAAGGAGTCTGGCTTTGGGCGCGAAGGGGGCGTGGCGGGGCTGCGGGCGTATCTCTCGCTGTAGTCCCGGGCGCGGCCGCTACCGTTGACCATGAGCGCACACTGCACCGCTGGGAATGTCGTCATCGGTCAGGGCCGGCCGCTGGTCATCATCGCCGGGCCGTGCGTGCTCGAATCGCTTGAACTTGGACTCACCATCGGGCGGCATGTGCAGGCGATCTGCACGCGGCTTGATCTGCCGTACATCTTCAAGGCGTCGTTTGACAAGGCGAACCGTTCGAGCATCGCTTCGCCCCGCGGGCCGGGGCTCCAGCAGGGGCTCGACTGGATCGCGCAGATCGGCCGGACCCTGAGCACGCCGACCACCACGGACATCCACGAGCCGGGGCATGCCGGGCCAGCCGCGGAGCACGTGGACCTGTTGCAGATTCCGGCCTTTCTGTGTCGGCAGACGGACCTGCTGCTTGCGGCGGGGAAAGCCGCGGCGGCGCGGGGGCGGGGCGTGAACGTCAAGAAGGGGCAGTTTGTCTCGCCCACGGAGATGGGCGGCCCGGTGCGCAAACTTGCGGAAGCGGGGTGCGAGAATGTGATGCTCACTGAGCGCGGGACGTTCTTTGGCTACAACCGGCTGGTGAACGACTTTGGCGGGGTACACGACCTGATGCAGCTCCGCGTGAAGGGGCGCGAGCATCCGGCGCCGGTTTGCTTTGACTGCACCCACAGCACTCAGCAGCCGGGAGCGGGAGAGCAGACGGGTGGGCGGCCGGACCTTGGCCCGGTGCTGGCCCGCGCCGCGGCGGCGGTTGGGGTGCATGCCCTGTTTGTCGAGTGCCACCCGGAGCCACGGGTCGCGCTGTCCGATTCGGCCACCATGATCCCCCTTGCGGAGATGGATCGCGTGCTGACCGATGTGGCGCGGGTGCACGCTGCGACACGACGATGACCCCTCCGGCGTTCATTCTGGTCGTGCTGGCGGCGCTCGGGGCGTTGGGCCTTGCAGGGTTGTGGCTGGTGTTCACTGGATGGCGAGGAGTGGTGGTGGATCGCCTGACGCGCTGCGCGCGATGCGGGTTTGATCTCACGGGGGTGTACACCAAGGGGTCACCCGACCAGCGCTGCCCGGAGTGCGGCGGAGCGCTTGATCAGGGCAGGAGACCCGTGACCGACGCCTTCCGCACGCGACGCCCGAGGCGGATGATCGCTGGGGTGCTGGTGTTGGTCCCGGCACTGGTCCTGGGCGCGGGGCTCTTTAGCAAGCAGCTCAGCGTGCCAAAAGTCATAGCCGGGCTCCCGACATCAGCAGTGACGAGGGTCACGTCGCTGCGTTTCGGGGTGGGTGCCTTTGAACTCACACGAAGGGTGTGGACTGAGCGGCTGACGAAGGCGGACATCGCGAGCGCCATCGAGGCAGCCCTCGCGGTGCAGGCGGACCACTCGCGACCGTGGGACCCTGTGTGGGGGGATCTTGTCGAGATGGCCCGGGCGAAGGGTCTTGTGACCGATGAGGACTGGACGGCCTATGCGAAGGGGAGCGTCTGGATCTCCATGCGGACCCGTGAAGCGGTCACAACGACCTCGCTGTTTCCGGTCCGGCTCACCAGCCACGCGGCCCGGGTCGCGAACCGGTCGACTCTGCGGCTTGTCGTCAAGATCGGTGTTCCAGCCCCGGTGGGGCACGGGCACCGTCTCGACAGCGAGCACAAGATTTCGACACTCATACCCGGCACGCCTATAACCGGCGGCGCGACGTTCGCTCCGGGATTGCCCCAAGGGGAGCACACGGTCGAGATCCCCACGGAGGTCTCGGTCGCGGAAGGGGTTGCGCAGACAGCGATCCCCGGAACGACGGTAGCGCAGGTCTTTCGCCGCGCCGTCACCGTCCACACAGATGTCGCGTCCATCGTTCGCTCTGTGCCCAACCCCGCATTGCACAACCCAATTCTCGCCGCGCTGTCCATCGACGACCTCAAACTGACTGCGAACACATCCGGCCAGATGCTCAGCGGGGTGGTGCGGTTGACGAATCTGCGGGACCCGGTGCGGACCCACATGGCATTCAACGTCTTTCTGCGGGTTCCTTCGGCGAAGAGCGGCGGCCCGACGGACCTCATCCTGCTTGGGCGTGTCTTGCGCAGATTCGAGTCCCCCGGCGGCAGGTTCTCATCCATGTTCGGGCAGCAGGTGCCGGCCGGCCTCTCCGGCGAGGTCGACTTCGTGCTTCGGAGCGACCCAGAGGTCGCCCTCGGGATGCTCGATGTAGACACGATCTGGGAGGGGGAGCTGGTCCTCGAGGGGATCGCGCTGCCGCCACTGAAGCCCAAGTGACCCGGCTCTGACTGGATCAGAGCGGGGGCTGTTGGGTGAACGTGGTCGACCCGGGAGCTCGGGCGCGAAGGAGGTGACCCTCCAGCCAGCCGCGGGCGCGGGCGGGGCGGGCGTGGGCCTTCATGATGGACTCGTGGTCGAGGGCGCGGATGCGGTCGTTGGCGGCGCGGAGCGCGTCCATGCTGAGCGTGAGAGCGAGGTCCACCGGCATGCGCTCGGGGTTGACATCAATCCCCAAGTGTTCGCGATACCCGTGCATGCGGAGCGTGTAGAGGATGCCTTCAACGAGTTCAGGGGAGATGACACCCACGTTGAGATCCTGGTCGTAGTTGCCGAGGGGCTGGCTGTTCCAGTGGGAATGGGCGAGGCGCCCTTCCGCGAGGGGCCAACTGAAGGCATATGCGGGGTCCTCATACCCCATGAGCACATGACCGACCTCGGGGTTCATGCAGCAGAGGGCGTGGCCCTGATCGAGGAGGCGTTCGTTGTCGGGGTGGCGGAGCATCGCCTCGACATCGCGCCCGAGGAGCACACCCTCAGGAGTGGTCCCGAAGAGGATGCGGCCGCGGGGCTCATAGGGCTTGGGCTCGAAGGCGATCCGCACACCGGGGACCGCGTCCATGGCTTCCGCAAGACCCTCGGCGAAGCGCCGTCGCGCGGAGGCGAAGTCCATGCCGAAGCCGAGTTCGTACCCATCGATGCCCGGCCACACGACGGCGAAGTCGGTGTCGAGCGCCTTGTTGAGCCGGAGCGCGCCGATGGTGCGGTCGATAGCAGCGCGGCGGGGTCCTTCGTCAGGGTTGCTGAGTGAACCGAACTCGAAAGCCGCATCATGAAAGAGCTGCGGGATGACGGTGAGGACGCGGGCCCCGGTAGCGGCGCAGAAGGACTGATAGAGCGCGAGGTTGTCCTCGTTGATCTCGTTTGGGTAGTGGGCCTCGAAGGCCCCGAGCCCCTTGGGGACGAGCGTGCGGGCGATATCGAGGCGCTGCTCGATCGTCAGTTCCGGCCCATAGCGCGAATGGAAGCGGCTGGCAGCGGGGGAGAAGAACCAGATGCCGGCGGAGAAACGCAGATCAAGCTCAAAGGCACGGATGTGGCGAAGGAACTCCTCAGGAGTGCGCCGGGCGGCCTGGGTTCGAAGGTCACGGAGAGGCATCGGATGCTCCAGCGGGGTTCAGACCATGTCGGCGAAGCGGTGGGCAAGATCACGATAGAGCGCGGCGAAGCGCGAGCGAGCGGCCGTGAGCGGGGGCCCGGAGGGTTCGACGACGGCGGTGACCCGCACCGCCTCTTGGCAGGCCTGCTGGACACTCGCCCAGCGGCCCGCACCCACGCCCGCAAGGAGTGCAGCCCCAAGGGCACACCCGGCGGCATCGGTATCCGTGCTTTCGATCGGGGCGCGATAGACATCCGCCTGAAGGCCGCGCCAGAAAGGCGAGCGATTTCCACCGCCGGTGACGCGGACGGATCGAACGGGCACGCCGACCGCGCGGGCGAGGTCCACGATCTCCCCCATGCCGAATGTCACACCCTCCACCACGGCCCGAAGAAGGTGGGCACGCGTGTGGCGCGAGGTGAGCCCGATCCATCCGCCCCGGGCCTGTGGATCCGGATGAGGGCAGCGTTCGCCGGTCAGGTAAGGAAGGAACGCCAGCCCATCGCAGCCGGGTGGCGCGCTGGCGGCTTCTTCGAGGAGCGCGCCAAAGGGGGTCTCGGGGGCGAGCACGGACCTTGCCCAGTGGAGGGCACCGCCCGCACTGAGCATGCAGCCGGTCAGGCACCACGCGCCGGGCGACCCTGCGCACATGGTGTGGAGACGGCCGGGGTGCAGCGGATCCGCAAGGTCGCAGAGCGGTTCCGCCGAGTGCGCATACACAACGCCGCTGGTGCCGAGCGCGGCAAGGAGTGAACCGGGGACGACGACGCCCGCACCGACCGCGCCGGCCATGTTGTCGCCGGTGCCGATGACCACGGGAGTCCCAGCAGGAAGCCCGCACGCGCCAGCCGCGGCGGGGGAGACGTGACCGACGACGGCGGTGGACTCGTGGGCGGGAGGGAGGAGCGCGGGGTCGATGCCGACGGCGCGAAGGGCGGGCGCGGACCAGCATCGCGCGGCGACATCAAAGAGCAGCGTCCCGCTGGCGTCGCCGACATCGGTGGCGTGAAGACCCGTGAGCATGAATGCCACGAAGTCCTTGGGGAGCATGACACGCCGCACCCGGGACCAGGCCTGCGGTTCGTGCTCGCGCACCCAGAGGAGTTTGGGGAGCGTGAAGCCCGTCAGGGGTGCGTTGCCGAC
>JBQTIJ010000101.1:0-14108 GCA_052388255.1 Phycisphaerales bacterium | reverse complement strand
TGATCTGCTGATCCGCCACATACCGCTCCGGTCGGGCCCGTTCGTGCGGAATCGTCGCAAGGTCAGCCGCGGCATCGAGGACCCTGTCCCACACCTTGAGTAACGCCTCGGGGTCATCGAGAGTTCGGATGGTGCTCGATGGAACGCTCACGAAGACTTTCGCGGTGCCGAGTTCGGCCCATGGGGCCGGGTGCTTGCGGATGGTCTCTTGCCACTCTTGCACGGTCGTCTTCCCGAGCACGAACAGCGGGGCTTCGACCGCGCCGGCGATGGTCACCTCGGTCGTCTCGCCGGGAGCGCTGCGGGGAACGTCGATATAGATCTGCCCACCGAAGGGACTGGCGACGGGCGTGCGTTCGTCCTTGATCGGCCAGGTCCGCGTGATCTCCGGGACGCGCTCCCACTTGCCGTGCTTCCAGATTCCGTCCTTGTGGCAGCCGATGCGGACCTCAAGAGAGCGCCCCCGCGCAGCGGCGGGAACGCGCACCTCAACCGTCTCGCCCGGTGCGGCGTAGAGGCCGGTCGAGTGCCATTCGGGCACCTTCGTGTTGATCGTGACGGTTCGTTCGACCCGCGGCGCGTCCGCGGGCACGCTCCCCGGGAAGGCCGCCGCGCTCGGATGGGCCTTCACCTGCGCCGGCGGGAGGGCGTTCATCTCGGCCAACTGAACCGTGAGGAGTGTCCGCTGCAAGGGCTGCTTGTCGGTCAGCGGGCGCTTGGCGGTGGGCACAAGCTCACCCTCATGCTCGCGCACGAGCTGAACCATCCGCGGGCGGAGGAGCGTGTCCGTCATGGGCAGGGCGCGGGCGCAGGTGGTGGTGGTGTTGGCGGCGAGCAGCAGCGGCGCGGTCGGCTTGGCGTTCGGGGGCGCAGCAAGGAGCGCATCGAGCGCGGCCGAGGCGTGCAGGAGCGGATCGGTGGCCTCTTGAACCAGAAAGCCCTGTTCGCCGGTCTTGCCGCTGTAGCCCTGTGTCCATGCGAGCCCCACGGGGGCGAAGACCTGGTTGAGCGGGTTATCTTGGATCGTCTTGCCCGCCGGGACGTTCCACGCCCACGCGGTCTGGGCCGCCACAATCCCGCCGCCAGCAAGCAGGAAGGCATCGAGCGCGGCTCGCTGTCCGGGATTCAGGGCGTTGCCGACGATGCACACGGTGTCAAAGTCGCCGCGTTTGAGCGCGGTCGGGAGCTCGCGTGCTTCGACCTTCGTGGCTCGCCATCCCTTCTCCAAGGCGAACTCCGTGAGGCCGCAGTTGATGAGGGCCACTCGGGGTCCGGGCTCGGCTTCAGGCGTAGCGCGGGCAGACCAGCGCACAGCCCGGTCGATCAATGCGCCGGTGTCGAGCACGGTCATGCTACTCTGTTCAAGGAACCCGGTGTGCGCGAAGGCCACGGCCCGTCCGCCCTTCTCGCCGAGCGAGCCGCAGGCGGCGACGGGTGTGAGCAGTTGGTCATCGACCCCCGCGACGAGCACGCGGGCGTTCGGGCCCCAGACCGCCAGCTCGCCCGGAGTGCCGGGTGCGACGACGGCCTTCAGGCCACCGAGGGCGGGCGCGTCGGCAGGGGCAGGAGCCGCGTGCGCCGCGAGCGGGAGAGCCGAGACCAGTGCGAACGTCAGGGCACGCAGGTGGAGGAGTCTCGTCATGAAGAATGTCCTTCGACGGGCGCAGGCTTACTTCGGGTCCTTGATCGCCGGCGCGGCGTTCGCCGGGGTAGCAAACTCGGGGGCAAGTGTTTCGCGGAGCCGTTCGAGGAGTTTCTTCGTGGCGCGGATCCCCGCGTCCTCGCTCATGCGGCCGCCTTCATACTCGATCCCGATGTGCCCGCGATAACCGGCCCCGAGGCAGATGCGGAGCAGGCGCGTGTAATCCATCTTGTGCTCTTCGCCGGTATTTTCGTCAAAGTCATGCGACTTCGCGGAGACCCCCTTGGCGAAGGGCATCAGGTCCTTCACGCCCTGATAGCGGTCGTACTCATAGAAGTTGCCGAAGTCCGGCAAGGTCCCGATGCGCGGGTGCGCGACACGCTTCATCACGGCGGCGAGCCAGTCTCCGTGAGAGGAGAGGCCGCCGTGGTTCTCGACGATCACGTTCAGCCCCAGCGGGTCGGCCTGTTCGCACAGCGCACGCAGCCCGGCCGCGGCGAGCGCCTCCTGCTCCTCGCGCTTTCCGCTGCTCTGGGCGTTGACTCGAATGCTGTGGCACCCGAGGGCCTTGGCGGCTTCGAGCCATGGGCGGTGATTCTCCACGGCGAGGGCCCGCTTCTTGTCGTCCGGGTCGCCCAGCGCACCCTCGTTGTCCACCATGATCAGCACGCTCGACACGCCCAGGTCGTCGCACCGCTTCCGCAGTTCCTTGGTGTAGTCCGCGTCCCCGCGCTTCTTGAAGAACGCGCTCACATACTCGACCGCGTCGATGCCGTAGGTCTCTTTGCTCAGCTTGGGGAAGTCGAGGTGATCGAGCTTGCCCGCCTGCAGCATGCGGTGGAGCGACCACTGCGCGAGCGAAATCTTGAAGAGCGGAGCGGCGGTCGTGGTCTGTGGCTTTGAAGCCGGGGCGGGTGCCGGGGGCTCACTCTGCGATCGCCGCCGTGCGAGAGCGGCCGTCGTCGGCAGCAGCACCGCGGCGGAGGTGATGGCCATCCTCAGCACGCGCCGACGCGAAAGTGCCGAGAGCTGATAGATGTTTTCCATGCCGGATCGTTGGCCCCTCCCGAGCGTCCGGGCCGATCCATAGTGGGCTTTTTCAGCGGATAAACCTGAGCCGCCCGAAATCCGGCATCGGGATGGGGTTGGTCCCCGAGAGGGCCGGGAAGTAGACAAAGAACGCCTTGCCGAGCATCAGGTCCCGCGGCACGATGCCCACGGTCGGATCGGTCAGGGTCTTGACCCACGGGTCCGGGTTGCCGCGGGGCGGGTCGGAGGGGTCCCACAGTCGACCATCGGCGGAGGCGGGTGAGTTGTCGCCGCAGACGAAGTATTGATCGCCCGCGAGCGTGACCGTCGTGAGGGGGTGCGTCGCCCAACCGGGCCGGCCCGGGCCGCGGGCGCAAGGTTGATAGTGGATGTCACGGTCGACGGCCACCCGGTGCAGGTTGGCCGCACCGGAGAGCGTGAGCGACACCTGGGGCTTGCGATAGATCGAAGGGTCGGCCAGTTCCGCCCCTGCGACGGCAGTGCCGGGGTTGGCAGCAACTTCTTCGAGCGTGCGTCCCGTGGCGAACTCGAACCTCTTGGCCGGGGTCCATGCCTCTGGACCCTCATCGCCGTAGCTCCCGCGATCGGTCACCTTCCGACCGTTGACATAGAGCGCGACGGACTGGTCAAGATGCCAGAACTCGATGTTGGTCACTGTGCCGGGCGTCAGGCCCGCGAATGTGCCCGCACCAAGTTCGCGCCAGGGAGCGTCTGGTGTTCCACCAGCCCCGGCCGCCGGTCGCATTTCGACCTTCGCGATGGAGGTTGAGCCGTCAAGCGTGCCGCGGAACTCGTGACCCCGGGCCTTCAGGAGCGTGGTCACGGTGATGGGCTTGCTCGCAGAGGGGACTTCGACTCCCGCCCGCAGCCGAACATCGCTGACCGGGAAGACGCGATCGCCAACGAGCGGGCCCTGGTTGTACGCGTAGCGGTCGGAGATCTCCCAGCGCACCGGGCCTTGGCCGATCCCCGCGAAGGCCGACATCGGCGCGGGCCGGGCCTCATCCCAGCGCAGCAGGCCGGAGCCGGTCCCGTCATAGGCGAAACTCCGCCGATCCTCGATCTGCCAGCCCGATCCCTCGCCGCGCCACGGCGTCGTAAACCAGCGCCGACCGTTCGAGGCATCGATCCCGTTCTCAGGGGTGAAGTCGCTGTCAAAGATCGGTTGCCAGAGCGTCTCCGCGGCGTCCCGCGGCTTGCGCGCGATCCGCCAGCCGCTGTCCTTCCACAGGCCGAGCGTGGCCGCGTCGCGGGAATCACCGGTGGGGATGCGGTAGAAGACATCACCATCCACGAGCGCGGTCTGTTGCCCGGCAAGCCCGAGCAGCCGCTTGATGTAGTTGGTCCCCGGCTCGCCGGGATACTTGAAGACGACGACATCAAACCGCTTGGGCCCCACGATCTCGTAGAGGTACTTGAGCACCAGGATGCGGTCGCCGCTTTTGAGCGGGACACTCCGTTGCTCGCGCCCGCCCGGTGCGCGGCCGGACATTGGGTCCTGCACCTCGATCGCGCGGTTTACCCCTTGCGGGCTCAGATATTCGCTCTTGACGCGCGGGTTCGGGTCCCACGGGCCCACGGACCAGTCGTAGCCGGACTGGTCTCCGCGGAACTGCATGTGAGCGCCCATGAGTGTCGGTGCCATGGAGCCGGTGGGGATGACAAAGGCCTCAACGACGAAGCCGCGGAAGACGAACGCAAGCACGAACGCGATGATCACGGAGATCAGCGTGTCCTTGACCGTTTCCTTGGTCGCTTGGGCGGCGTTCGGCGCGGGGGTGGCGTGGGGCTGGCTCATGAGCGGGGAGGGTAGAGGGTTCCTTCTCGTCACACGGAGCGCGAGGGAGCGGGCTCGGGGTCAGCGCACGCCGCACAGCGAAGGACGCCGTTCTGGAAAGTCACCAGCCCGCCGCACCAGCCGCAGCGCGTCCGGCCTGTGAGGCGGGCCGAGCCCGTTGCGGTCAGGTGGTAGATGGCGAGGGCGAGTGTGGACGCAGGCAGCAGAACGACCATCATGGTCGCCCACCTGGCCAGCGCGCTGGCCGTGTGTGTGGAAGCCACTATGCCCGAGGCAACCGCGAGCATGGCAAAGAGGCCGACCCCCATGCCGAGCACCCCGCAGAACGCAGCCAAGGCCCGCGGCCCGGCGGCCCTTGACGGCGCGCCGCCCACGGAGGGGGCGCCCCCGGCAGGGCAGCCGCATTCATTGCACCTATTGCCATCGCCGAGCTCCGTGGCGCACCATCCACAGCGGAGGGAGCCATCGAGCAGTGGGCCGCTGAGAACCAGCCGCCGATAGCACTCGCAGACGAGCACAAAGGGCACGCACAGGAGCATGGAGCCAAGGAGCAGCGTCGCGGGCAGGTCAAGCCACGCCGGGACTTCGCTGCTGAAGACCTCTGTGCCTGCCAAGTACTGCCGGGCGATGCCGTCGCGCTTGATGGTCAGGTGCAGCGCTTCGGCGAGTCCGTGCAGTCTGTACATCGCAAGGTTCACGAGCACGAGCCCCGCCGCAAGCACACCCGCGCCGGCGACAGCGATGGCCGCGGCGGACACGGCCACGCGTCGGCGGGCCCGCGCCCTGAGCAATCGCGACCGGGGCGAAGCCGCGGTGCGGGCGACAGTTGGGGACGAGGGGTGCGGAGGGGGTGGCGGCGGCGGTGGTGGGGGGGTTGGTGCGGTCGTGATGATTCGGGGGGTCGGCACCGCGCTCGCGCCAGCGGGAAGAACGGGCGAGGCCGGCGCTCGAGGGACCAGCGGTGGTGGTGGTTCGGTGCGTCGCTTGACGGAAGCGAGCGTCGTGAGTTTGTCGTAGTACGTGGCGTCGGTGGGCCCGGAAGGGGGCGTAGGGGTGGCCGTGGTGGGGGCTGCGACGCCCGGGCCCGTGCCGGCGGGCGTCGCCGGGGCCGGGGCGGAATCGGGGAGCCCGCTGAGGAGTCGCACCATGCGCCCGGTGGAGGCGGCCCGGATCTGAACGTGCTCGAACGCCTCATCAAAGGCATCGGCAAGCTGGTGGGCGGAGCGAGGTCGATAAAGCACGCTCTTGTTGCAGGCCCGTTCAAGAACGTCGATGATCGCGCCCGGCACGCTCCGGACGCGGAGCTTCTCGACCGGCAGTGCCCGCTGCACGTGCATGGCCCGGAGTTCGTCAAAGTTGCCGATGAAGGGGGGCAGCCCGGTCAGCAGCTCAAAGCAGGTGATGCCAAGGGCGTAGACATCCGAGCGGGCAGAGACCGCGCCATCGAACATCTCCGGGGCCATATAGAGCGGGGTGCCGGCGACCTCGCCAGAGCGCGCGCCGAACGCCGCCGCTGGGCGCGGGCAGGCAAGCCCAAAGTCAGTGACAACCACTCGCCCGGCCCCGTCGATCATGATGTTCGCGGGCTTGATGTCGCGGTGGACGAGTTCCGCGTTATGCAGTTCGGCGACTGCGCGGCAGGCCGTCACGATGAGCGTGCGCAGACACTCAAGGGGAAGCAGCGGCGCATCGGTGGGCGTTTCACGCAGTCGCCCTTGGGCCACCGCATGTGCCGTGGGGCCGTCGATCAACTCCATGACCAGGAAGGGCACGCCACCGACTGGTGAGACATCAGCATGAAGGACTGGATTGAGCGCCGGGTGCCTTACCGCGGCCGCCGCCTTGGCCCCGTCGATGAAGGCCGTGAAGCGCGGGTCCGAGGCCGATCCCGGAATTTCGAGCAGGAACTTGACGGCGACATCACGGTCGAGCAGTTCATCGTGCCCTTGCCAGACGACACCCATGCCGCCTTCGCCTAGCGCGCGGATGAGCTTGACCGGGCCGAGGCGCTCAGGAATCTCCACGCGCGTGCCCGGCGTGGCAGCCATGCCAAGTGTGGTGGCGGCGCGGGCCAGTGTGACGGTTCGGCTTGCGCTCATTGGAGGTGAAACGGCAGAGGACCGGGGCGACGGCATCGTATCGGCCCGCGCGGGCCCCGCGCCTCAGATGACCCTGCGTCGCCACCCGCTGAAGAGTCCTGCGGCACCGGCACCCCCTGCTGGGATATAGGCGGAAGCCGCCTGCCACGCCGATCGGGCCTCGCGAGCCGCGGTCTCGGCCAGGGCGTCGTAGCGCTCTTGAACCAGGCCCCACTTCACATCGATCAGGCCCGCATATTCAAGCCCAAAGAGCGCGAGAAAAAAGAACCCAAGGGCCGCGACCGCAAACCCGAAGAAGGTTCGCAGCGCGTACCCCACCGCAAAGCACGCGAAGAAGCTGAACCCAAGCCGGAAGATCGTCGGTGACCACGCGGCCAACGTGCTCTGCGGGCTCTCCGCAGTCCCTGTATCCCCGCCTGCCTGCCCGCCGCCGGTGAGTCCAAGCACACCCGCCGGGGCACTGCTGACGCTCGCGCCCGTTGGGCCAGTGGGCCACACGAACGGCACGGCAAGTCCGCCGACCATGAGAAGGACCGATGCCACGAGGGCCCAGATCGCCCACCCGTGGAGAGCCGGGCGGCCGGAGCCGCGGGCCCCGGCGGTGCTGGGCCGCTTTGCCGCTTCGCCGCTCCCTCCGCCCTGGCCAGCACCCTCCGGACCATCAGGGGATCGTCGTGGGTGGTTCATACTGAGTCCTTCGGAATTGGTGCCGGTCCGTTGTCGCGCGGTCAGGTCAGGGGCCGATCCACGGTCAATACACCGAGTCCGGGAAGTAGTAGTCCGTCGCGTTTTCCGGTGTGATGAGTTCAACATCAAGGAGCAGGTGTCGCGGCATGAACTCCATGACTTTCTTGCGCTGGCCATCGCGCAGAACGCTCACAGCGGTGTGGATGCCCGTCGCGATCATGCTCGGGGGATAAGTGATGTTCGCGGGGACAGTGGGCGACTTGTCCATGACCATCTTGACGACGTCCTTCATGCCCGCGCCGCCGAAGAGGAACATCTCCTTCTCGCGCCCCGCTTCCTTGATGGCCTGCATGGCGCCAAGGAGCATGTCGTCGTCCTGGGCCCAGACGGCATCGATCTTCTTGTGCTTGGTCAGGAAGTTCTCCATCACACCGAGGGCCTTCTCGCGATTCCAGAGGCCCGGCTGCTGGCCGAGGATCTTGATCTCGGGGGCGGCCTTGAAGACCTCCATCGCGGCGTTCACTCGGTCAGTGTCGACGGTGCAGGGGATCCCGGTGAGGACCACCACGTTCCCCTTGCCGTTGAGTTTCTTCACGATGTACTCGGCGCTCTTGCGCCCGAAGGCCTTGTTGTCGCCCTCAAGGAAGATGTCGGCAACGGGTTCAAGGAACCCGCGATCGACGTTCACGATGAAGATGCCCTGCTCATGAACTTTCTTGGCGATGGGCGTGAGTGGCGCGCTCTCCGTGCACAGGATGACCATCCCGTCGACTTTCTTGGTCATCATGTCCTCGATGTCAGCGATCTGCTTTTCGGGCGTGGCGGCGGTCTGAAAGACAAAGTCGATCTCGGGGTAGAGCGCCATGGCGCGCTTGGCCCACCAGCCGACACCTGCCGTCCAGCCGTGGTCCGCCGCGGGAACGGTGACGCCGATGCGGACGCGTTTCTTGGCCGGGGGCTGGGCCGCCTCGGCGCTGCCGGGGCCCACCTGAGCAAGGCCCGCGATGCCAAGAGCGGCGAGCAGAAGGGCCGCAAGGGCGACGATGGAACGGCGATGATGCATGGGTGGCTCCGCGGAAGGGACTCTGGCCGGGCACAGCACGAACCGGTTGTGCAGGATGGTACCAGTGGCGCGGCCCATGGCCCTTGCGTCAGGAGGGAGCGGAGGGAGGGGCTCACGACGAGCGACCGAACCGCTGGATGAAGACGGCCGCGATGATGATCACGCCCTTGACCAGACCCTGCCAATAGGTGGACACCTCCAGCATCGTCAGCATGTTGCTGACCACGCCGATGATGAGCACGCCCACCACCGTTCCGGCCACGGTTCCGCGCCCCCCTTGCAGGCGCGTCCCGCCGATGACGACGGCCGCGATCGCGTCAAGCTCATACCCCATGCCGAGCGAGGTGCTCCCGACCGAGTTCATCCGGCTGGAGATCATGAGCGCGGCGATGCCGCAGCAGAGCCCTGCGACCGCGAACACGCCGACGGTGGTTTGGCCGATGGGAATGCCCGCGTAACGGGCGCTCGTGGGGTTGTCGCCGATGGCAAAGACGCGCCGGCCGAAGACCGTGCGCGTGAGCACAAGGTGAGCGAGCGCCGCGAGCGTCAGGAAGACCGGGATGCTCGCGCGGATCTCGAGCGTGTCGCCACCTGCCCCCAGCCAGGGCACTCCGACGGTGGCGTTGCCGATCGTCTGAAAGCCGCTCACGGTGGGGCGGATCTCGCTCGCATCCGCCCAGACGGTGACCAGCGAGCGAAACGCGGCCATCGTCCCGAGCGTCGCCACGAAGGGTGCGATGCGTCCCCACGAGACCAGCATGCCGTTGACAAGCCCCAGCACGCCCCCGCCGACCACGCACACTGCGCAGGCACCGGCCACCGCCAGACCCGGTCGCTCAGGCCCGATCCCGTTCAGAGTCAGTACCGCCGCGCCCGCCGCGAGGGCCGCCATCGCGCCAACGGAGAGATCGATCCCGCCGAGAATGATCACGAAGGTCATCCCCACCGCGACGATGCCCACGATCGAGTGTTGCCCGATGATCTTGCTGAAGTTGGTCGCGGTGAGAAAGACCCGGTCGTCGGCCGCGACAAGCATCCACTCGGCCACGGTGGTGCCGACGATCAGGAGCAGCAGTGCCAACAGGGGTCCGACAAGCGCGGGGATGCGCTTCGGAAATGGGAGTTTCGCCATGCGGACCGATGGTAGCGGCGGGGGTTTGGTATTCGCGAGCGTTGCTACGCTCGGTCATGCTCACTCGCCTCACGGCCAAGCTTGAATCCGTGACGGGCCAGACCGCGGTGCTGGTGCCCGGCGGCCTCCCCGCCGTGGCCATCGAGGCGCTCGTGCCGGCCTATGTGGCCCGGGCGCTGGAGTCGCAGATCGGTCGCGAGGTGACGCTGCACACCATGCTGTATCTGGAGGGGCAAGGGCAGGGAACGAGCTTCATACCACGACTCGTGGGATTCCTCGGGCCCCGAGAGCGCGACTTCTTTGACCTCTTCACGACTGTCAAGGGAATCGGCAACCGCAAGGCCCTGCGGGCCCTCGCTGAGCCGCCGGCGGTCATCGCCGCGGCCATCGCCCGGAGGGATGTGAAGGCCCTGACCGCGCTGCCGGAGATCGGCAAGCGAATGGCGGAGACCGTCATCGCCGAACTCTTCGGCAAAGTCGATGGATACCTCACTGATGGTCTTGGTGCGGGCCTCGGAAGGGGCGGCACGATCGTCGAGCCCGCGCTGGGCACGCCCCGGCACGCCCCCGCCATCGAGGACGCAATCGCGGCCCTGTGCGGGCTGGGCGAATCGCGGCCGGACGCCGAGCGCAAAGTTGCCCGGGCCATGGAGCGATCCGGACCACTTGAAACCCCCGATGCCATCGTGGCCGCGGTCTTCGCCACCCGCTGATCAACGAAAAACGCCCGCACGGTCGGCCGTGCGGGCGTGTGATCGGTCTCGATTGAACCGCCTCCGGATCGGGAGCGATTACTTCTTGGCCGCTGCCTGGTACTTCTCGAGCGTGGCCTTGAGTTCGGACTTCATCGCCCGGTCGGCCTTGTCCACGGCCTTGGTTTGGACTTCCACGGCCTTGGCGTAGTCCTTCAGCTCAAAGTGACAGCGCGCGACCGTGTCAAGGATCGCGGCGTCGTTGCCCTTGGCAACCTCGTTGGATCGATTGGCCAGCCGGAGCGCCAGTTCAAAGTCGCGCTTCTCGATCCCCGGCTCGTCCACGATCGTCCACGCCAGTTCGTTCAGCCCCTGGGCGTTGTCCTTGTAGTCCTTTTCGGCGAGTCGGCCCGCAAGGGCGTAAGCCGCGGCGTAGTCCTTCTTGCCCACGAGCAAGGCGCGGAACTTGGCGCCCGAGAGCTGCGCGGCAGCGCCGGGGTCAAGGGCAGACAGCTCATCGACGAGCGTCAGCACCTTGTCCCACTCCTCGGCGGAGAAGGCATCCGCCAGACGCTCGCGAAGCTGCGAGATCTTGCGGCCGTTCTCCACTTCCTTCTTGGCGTCAAACTTCCCTTCTACCACAAGGCCGACAACGCGGTCGAGCCCATCCATGGGATGTCCGATCCACGCGATCTTCCCATCACGGTCCACCACGAACGCCGAAGGGATCCCATCCTGCCCAGCGGCCTCCATGAAGGCCTTCGATGTTCCCCGCTTCTTGTCGATGGCCACGGAGTAGTTCATTTTGTCGCCGAGCTTCTGGACGAAGGGCTTCACTTTCCCGCTTGTCTCGTCAGAGACACCGATGACCGTCACGCCCTTGTCCTTGAAGCGCGTGTTCAGCTCGGAGAGGTGCGGGATGCTGTCGCGGCAGGGCGGGCACCATGTCGCCCAGAACTCGACCACGTACACCTTCCCCTTCTCAAAGCCCGTCACGGCCTCGCCCTGGATCCACTCCTCAATGGCAAGCTCCGGGGCCTTGTCTCCGGCGCTCAGCACCGGGCCCTTGGCCTTCTTGGCCTTGGCGGGCTTCACATCATCGTCATTGGCGGGCTTGGGCTCGGCCTTCGTACCTTCCTGTGCGGGCGGTTCAAAGGCAAAGGTGCTCGCAACGATCGGCCACGCCGGAGTATTCAGGAAGCCGGTCTTCTTCTTCTCTTCCTTGGGCGTGCCCTCCTCGTCGGGCTTGGCCTTCTTCTTGGCCGGGGCCGCCTTGGCGTCGGCCAGTGCCTTCTCGATGGTCGTCTCGAAGCCCTTGTTGGCAGGGTGGCCGATGTACGCAAGCTTGCCCTCACCATCGACGACAAAGGCGCACGGAATCCCGCCCTGCTTGGCCGGCTCCATCCACTCCTTGCTCATCGAGCGGTCGCTGTCAAAGCACACCCGGTAGTCCATCTTGGTGCCCTGGCCCTTGACGAACTTAGAGAGTTTTTCTTCGCGGTCGTCCTTTGAACCCTTGGCCGGGCTCTCACTCGCGGCCATGCCGATGATCGTGAGGTCCTTGTGCTTCTTCTGCAGTTTCGTCAGGTGGGGGATGTTGTCGATGCACGGCCCACACCACGTGGCCCAGAACTCCACCACATACACCTTGCCCTGTTCGAACTCCTTGACCTCCTGGCCCTTGATCCACTTCTCGCCGCTGAGTTTCGGGGCCGCGGCTCCAACGACCAGTTGCCCCGCGGGTGTGGCCGCTGGCTTCGCGTCTTTCTTCGCGGGTGTCTCGTTGGCCGGAGCGTCCTTCTTGGGCTCGATCTTCTTGAGCGGGATCTTTTCCTTGTCCTTGTCTTTCTTGGGCACCACCACGGGCTGGGCGAGTGCGGTCCCGGTGCAAAGGAGAAGGGCGGACGCGAGGGCAATCAGGCGGGGGTTCATCGAATGCTCCGGTTGCGGTTGTTCTACCAGCGATCCACTCGGGGGATCCTCCCTTGTACGGAAAGCCCACGCCAAAGGGTGCGGGCTCGGCACGCGAACCGGGAAACGTTAGGTGCCGCGACAGCGGTTGTGGTGAACTCAGCGAGTCATATCCAGCGGGATTGGCCGCCAAGTTCTTCCCGCAGTCGCTCAAGCGCCCTCCCCGCAAGCCGCCGGACCGCGTCCTCCGTTCGACCAAGCTCCGTCGCCACCACCCGCACCGAGGCACGTTCCAGGTACAGCCGACCGACCACCTGCCGGTAGTCCTCCGGCAGCGTCGCCAGCGCGGCCATCACCGCAGCGGCTGCCTCGCGCGAGCGCACCACCCGGCTCACGCGAGGATCGGGTGAGGAGAGCAGTTCAACAAGGGGCGCAAAGCGTGAGCCCAACGCAACCTGACCAACGTCGCGGGCGCTGTCGCGCTTCTTGCGTCGGGCCGAGCGCACGCGGTCGATAAACCGCTGGTCCGCGATACGAGAAACCCACTGATAGAACGAGTCCTCGCCGAGGTAGACGAACTTGGCGATTGTCGCGCAGGCGGACCCATACGCCTCCTGCAGCACATCCTCGGCGTCGATCCGTCCGCGCCAATCGACCCCGATGCGCCGCTCCACACACCGCAGCAGCCGGACATGGTGCATCACGAGCAGGCGCTGGAGTGCCTGCGTGTCTCCCATGGCCGCGGCGGCGCAGAGCATCGCAATGCCCTCGCTCTCGGGCCTGCTGATCGGGCCGGGTCGCTTTGTCGCGGACGCCGATCGGGACGGGGACGAACTCTTGGAGGGAACCTTCACGCTGGCGAAGGATAATGGAGAATGGGCCCCCCTGCCCGTGTTCGTCCAGAACCGTCCAGACACGTCCAGAATGACCCGGCCGCGCGACCCATCCAGAGACCCTCCCCTTGTCGGGCCGCCCGCCGGGCCGGGCCGGGCCGATGAACCCACCGGGTTCTTTTCACTCGGAGTCCCGGGTGAACCCTCAAACGGGCCCTTTGCCATTGTGGGCGAATCCCGCGCTGCGGAGACAGAGCTTGGGTCGGGCACGGCCCCCAGCGGGGGCGGGGGCGGGAGCGACGAGCTCGACGGTCTTCCGCCGCTCCCCGGGTATGACCTCATCGTCAAGATCGGGCAGGGAGGGATGGGCGAGGTCTTTGAAGCGCAGCAGCACTCGACGGGCCGGCGCGTCGCCGTGAAGGTCCTCAGCGGGGGACGCAGCCCGGTGATGCGCGAGCGCTTCGAGCGCGAGATCGAACTCGCCGCGCGACTGCATCACCCCGCGATCGTCGCGGTCATCGATGCCGGCCACGTCCGAGCCGGGCAGGCCGTTGTGCTTTCGTACTACGTCATGGAGTTCATCGAGGGGTCCTCGCTCGACCTCGCGCTTTCGCCCGGCCTCTGCGATGAGCGCCGCGCGATCCCGCTGCTCGCCGCCGTCGCCGACGCAGTGGACTACGCCCACCAGCGCGGGGTCCTGCACCGAGACCTGAAGCCCTCCAACATCCTCGTTGACGCTCGCGGCATGCCCCACGTGCTCGACTTCGGTCTTGCCAAAGCGATCCGTGAGCCGCACGACGGCCCGGGCTCGCGCAGCCAGACCATCTCGCAGCCCGGCCAACTCCTCGGCACGCTTGGGTACATGCCCCCCGAGCAGGCCCATGGACGCAACCACGAGATCAGTGTCCGCTCCGATGTGTACGCACTCGGCGCGATCGCCTACCAGATCCTCACCGGCCGGCTCCCCATGGAGACCGTCGGCCCGCTCGCCGAAGTGCTCGAACGGCTTGAACGCGCCGACCCTGTACCCCCCAGCACGCTGCGGCCCTCGATCGGGCGCGATGCGGATGCGGTGTTGCTCCGTGCCCTCGAGAAGGCACCCCGTAACCGATACGCCACCGCAGCGGACTTTGCCGAGGACCTTCGCCGACTCGCCACCGGCGAGCCCGTGAGCGCCCGCACCATCGGCGGGTTCGAGCGC
>JBQTIJ010000100.1:0-2277 GCA_052388255.1 Phycisphaerales bacterium | reverse complement strand
GTCAAGGGGATCAGCGGGGTGGATTGACAGGGCCAACGGGAGAAGGGGTCACACCTTCGTTGGTCAGACGCACGGGTTTGATCAGCCCTTGGTCGTCAAACTCCATGGGCTCGATGCACACGACTCGATGGTTGGCATCTCTCTCGGAGAGGGGGCGGCGGTGATAGACCATGAAGTGGCGGTCGGGGTTCTTGAGATGGAGCACACTGTGGTGACCCGCGCCGGTGGCGATGGCGGCATCCTGCTTGAGCACGGTGCCAACACGCTTGAAGGGGCCGAGGGGAGAGTCGGCAACCGCATAGGCCACGCGGTAATCGGGGCCTGTCCACCCACCCTCAGACCACATGAAATAGCATCGGCCGTTGCGGCGGAACATGAATGGACCTTCAACATACCCCTCCGGAGTAATCTCCTTGAAAACCGAGCCGTCCGCGAAGGGCAGAAACCCGGTGTAGTCGGCGTTCAACCGAGCGATGTTGCAGTGTCGCCAACCGCCGTAGACGAGGTAATCGGTTCCATCGTCGTCCTGAAAGACGAACGGGTCGATCGGTTGAGCGCCGTTGACAAAGCGATCCACCAGCGGCTTGCCAAGATGGTCGTCGAAGGGGCCATCCGGCTTTGGGGACACGGCCACGCCGATACCGCCGGGTTCGTTGTCGGATTGGATGTCGTTGGCCGAGAAGAAGAAGTAATAGCGGCCGCGCTTCTGAACGACCGACGGGGCCCACATGGCCCGCCTGGCCCACGTTATCCTCGAGGAGTCGAGCACGCGAGCGTGCTTTTGCCACCGTGCGAGATCGGTCGAACTGAAGGCGTCAAAGAAAGTCTGCTCCCCGTAGGGTGCGGAAAAGGTCGGGTATATCCATGCCCGGTCTTCAAAGACGGCGGCTTCCGGGTCTGCGTACCACCCTGGAAGCACCGGATTGCCGGAGGCGGGCTGAGGCGGGCGAGCTCGAAACTCGTAATGGCCGGAGGTCACCGCCATTGTCCATGCATCTGGGCCCTCCGAGAGAATCCGAACGCCCTCGGCCGTCGCGGCCGGCTTCCCCGATTCCGACACACCCTCGCCGTTTGCGACGGGAATAACGACCGTCGCGGCCGAGTTCACGGGGATGTTGAGGCGGTACACCACTTCCGTACCCTCGCGCTTCCAGCCGGATTCGATAAGGCCGCGCACGGTGCGAAGGGATGCCTGTGCGTGTTCAAGCGGCCCATCGATCCTGGGGCGCACTACGAACCGTTCGAACCCCGGCGCTGCCGCATCCGGCTGGATGCCCGCGACCCCGCCAAAGAGCCACTCGCCACACGACCCAAGCGCGAAGTGATTGAATGAGTTCATACCCGGGTCGTTCATCCCGCGACCGGGAGTCCAGCCGTCCCAACGTTCCCAGATGGTGGTGGCCCCATGCCGGACCGAGAAGAGCCACGAGGGAAAGGCGTCCTGCATCAGGACGCGGTATGCGGCGGCGGGGTGACCGGCATCGTCGAGCACAGGCAGGAGGTGGCTGACACCGACGAACCCTGTTGAGAGCCGCCAGCCGCGGTCGTGGAGGTTCGTCAGGAGGCGGCCCGAGGCGGGGGCACGGAGATTCTCAGGAAGAAGGCCGAACCGAAGCGCGAGCAGAAGACAGGTCTGTGTGCCGTTTCCGACATTGCCGTCGGGCTGGACGAAACGTGCGATGAACGCCGATCGGAACTGTTCATGAATCGCCCGGTAGCGCGCGGCCTCGGCCTCGCGCCCGAGAGCGTTCAATGCCTCGGACACGATAAAGGCCGACCGGGCTGAATAGGCGGTGCCGATGAGGTCCTTGGGCGTATCGGCATCGATTGAGAGCCAATCGCCGTAGTCGTTCCCGCGGTCGCGATCGCGGATGAAGCCGGTGCTGTGGGCGACGGACCAATCGACCCACCGCTGCATGGAGTCGATGTTCTCCTCGAGGATCCGGCGATCGCCCGAAAAGAGGTACACGGTCCAGGGGACGACCGTGCCGGCATCGCCCCAGACCGGGGTGCCGTAGGTGAGCCCCGCCATGACCGGCGCGACATCGGAGTGGGCACCATCCTCGCGCTGGGCATCGCGCACGTCGCGCATCCACTTGGTCATGAAGGGGCCGATATCGGCCTGGTAGCACGCCGTGGGGGTGAAGACCTGCATGTCGGCTGTCCAGCCCATGCGTTCATCACGCTGGGGGCAGTCGGTCGGGATGCTCAGCATGTTGCCGCGAAGCCCCCAGACGATGTTGGCGTGGAGTTGATTCAGGCGCGGGTCGGAGCAGG
>JBQTIJ010000099.1:0-2518 GCA_052388255.1 Phycisphaerales bacterium | reverse complement strand
GCCCGATGCGCGTAAGTCCGTGGTCGTCGGCCGCGGCGTCAATATCCAGCCAGATACCCCGATCACCAAGGAGTTCGTGGACGCCGTGGGCGATCGGATGCTCACACTCGACCCGACCGTGCCGCTCTCAAAGGTGGCCGCGGCGGAGCTGGTGGTCGGATCACCTGTTCCCGGCAAGCGTGGGATCGTGGTGGGCAAGATCGTTTCGTTCACGCCGATCACCCTCGAGCAGTTCCGGGCCTTCGCCGCGAACATCGAGCGCGGGCTCTCCATGACCGACCTGGATGCGCGGGCGGATCGTCCCTTCACGACCGCTCGGATGGCGGCGCGGCTCAAGACGACCGGATTGAATCTGAAGGAAGACGCGCCCGACGAGGCCGTCGACGAGTCGGAGATGGACGCGCAACCCAACTGAGCGCTGGCCGGTGGCCGAGAAGGCGCGGGGCCGGGTGGGCGATAACTCAGGCACGCCCGGGCCATTCGTCCATCGATCATCGCGTAGACTTGGGGGACGGTGGAGAACCGAACGGTGGTTCCGCCCCGCGAGCAGCCGGTGCTGCCACTGGGGCGGGGGACGAACTCTCGACATGAGCAACTCGAAACCGGTCAGCAGTGTTCGCCCTGTGAGCGTCGCGCCGAGCGTCCCCGGGATGCCGGACGTGCAGGCGAAGCAGGACTCGCGCCAGGTGGCGATCGATAAGGTGGGTGTGAAGAACGTCACCTATCCCATGCGTCTGCGGCAGAAGGACGGGGGCGAGCAGGGGACCGTCGCGACGATCAACATGTACGTTGGGCTCCCGCACTACCAGAAGGGGACCCACATGAGCCGGTTCCTTGAGGTGCTGAACACGCACGACCGCGCGTTCACCCCTGCGGACATCCCGGCCATCACGCGCACCATCCGCGAGCGATTGGGCGCGGCCGAGGCCCACTTTGAGGCGACGTTCGTCTACTTCATCAAGAAGCTCGCCCCGGTCACGAAGATGCCCGGCATGATGGACTATGCGGTCACTTTCGAGTGTTCGAGCACTGCGACGGGGGACGACTTTGTGATGGGGGTGAAGGCACCCGCGACGAGTCTCTGCCCCTGCTCGAAGGAGATCAGCGCGTACGGCGCGCACAACCAGCGCTGCCAGATCGAGGCCAAGGTTCGGTTCCGCGATCTGCTGTGGATCGAAGACCTGGTGAGCGTTCTCGAGGGCGCGGCCTCCACGCAGGTCTTCGCTGTGCTCAAGCGCCCCGACGAAAAGTGGGTGACCGAGCGGGCGTACGAGAACCCCAAGTTTGTCGAGGACATCGTGCGTGACCTGGCCCTTGGGCTCGATCGCGAACCGCTGGTGACGTGGTACAGCATCAACTCGGAGAACTTCGAGTCGATCCACAGCCACAACGCGTATGCACAACTGACCCGCAGCAAGGCCTGAGCCGAACCGGTCAGCGCTTGCCGCCGGAAAGCCCCAGCTTGGTCATCGCCTGCTGAAGGTCCGACCAGACCTTGGCGCGGTTCTCATCGGTATACGCCCGGAGCAGGAACGACGGGTGATACGTGGGCATGACGTCCACCTCTACCGGCGCGTGACGGCCAGCACCGTTGAACACGAACCGGGCCCACTGTCCGCGCAACTGTCCCATGCTCGACTGCGTGTTGAGCATGGTCCGAACGGCCGGGAGACCGAGGGTCACGATCACTCTCGGCCGGATGATCGCCACCTGCTCGAAGAGATAGGGCGCGCACGCCGCGGACTCTTCGAGGGTGGGCGTGGCGTTGTCGGGCGGACGGGTCTTGAGGACATTGGCGATGTAGACCGACGACCGCGAGATCCCCATCGCGACGATCATCTTGTCGAGCAGCCGACCGGCCTTGCCGACAAAGGGCCGCCCGGTTCGCTCCTCGTCCGCCCCTGGTGCCTCCCCGATGAACATCAGGGCTGCGGCAGGGTCGCCCTCGCCGAAGACGATTCGGTCGGAGGAAGTCACGAAGTTCTTGTGCGGAGCATCACGCTCGTAGCGGGCCCGCAGTTCATCAAGGGCGGCCTGCTTGGCGGCCCGCTCCGGATCACCGGTAAGGTCGTGAACGGGCGTCGCGACGGCGGGGCCCGGTTCGTTCTCCTGCTCGGCTGTCACGACGGCCGGGGAGGCTGTGGAGCGCTGCATCGCTCCGGCGGGTGGCTTACCGAGCGGAAGAAAATCGACCCCCATCAGGGCCGCGGTCTCGGCACTCTGGGCCATAAGCCGGGCGAGGCGCAGGTTGGCGTCCGGTGCGTTGCTCATGCAGAGGATGCCGGGAAAGCGCCGGGCTGGTGGTTCACTGCTTGCCGCCGCCCCCGGGTGTGGTCTCTGCGGGTGGGAGTGCGGGCTTGCCGTCGTCGGTCTCGGCGTCCTTGGGATCGCGCAGGTTCGGACCGGTCTCCGGCGGCGCGCCCACCGGTCGGGCCGTCGCATTGGTGACCCGCCCGCCCGAACCCTTCTGCCCTTGATCGATCATGGGCAGAACGAACGCGGCCGCGAGCCCGCCGAC